>NZ_JBGCUL010000092.1:0-10623 GCF_054177685.1 Pseudomonas sp. P5_A2_2 | reverse complement strand
CATCAATGGTGTGATGCGCCGCAAGGTCAAGCCCTGATCAGTCGATCAAGGGGTGCGTAGAATGGCGGCAGCCTGGGGATGCAGGCTGTAGCTTTTGTCGGGGTTGAGGACTATCACACCTTCGCTGCACAAGCGCTTGAGCACTTCACGCACGCTTAGAAACGACAACGGAATGTCCAGGTCCAGCAATTGGCTGTGCACGCCACGCACGCCAAGGCTGCGGTCGTTTTCGGCGGCCGTCAGCAGGGCATCGATGACTTTCAGGCGGATCAGGCTGGTGCGCAGGCCAAAGCTTTTGAGCAGGATCCTGATCCGCTCGTTGCGGTGGCGATCGGTACGCGGCTCGAATACGCCGACTCCCATGGAAGTACCCTTTGGCGCATTGCTACCGTCCGTTGGCAGTTGCGAGTTGTACATTGCAAAACTCCTTTTCAGAGCCTGATCAGGAAAAAGTGGGCGCTCTTACAAGACTAGACGCATGAGCAGCGCAAATCATGAAGGCTCAAATGTAGAAAATTTGTCGCCATCGCGTGATCAACCCGTGAGTCCATGCGCCATTACGCGGTAAAACGCGCCGGGTCGAGGCGCAAGCCGTCACCGGGCTGGTCGGCGTTGCTGCCGACCAGTACCGAGCCTTCGATCAGATTGACCTTGACCTGGTCTTCATACATCCAGACGTTGAATTGGGTACCGGTCACGCGAATCCACAGTGCGCGTGAGGCGCGTGAAAAAGAGATCAAGACAAACACCGCTGTGCAGCGCAGATCCGCAGATCTGCGCGTTATTACGTCGGGATCAGGTGTCAGAGGTCGTGGCGACCGGCACCGGGTCCAGTTGCCGGTCCATTTCGCAGATCAGAAAGGCGATCGAGTCGGCATTGTGCAAAATGACATCGGCTCGGGATTTCGGATCCTGCACGTTTAAAAAAGCTTCCCGTGCCTTCTCCATGGTCTTGCTGCCAGTCAGCCGTAGAATGGCCTTGCCGACGTGATCAGAATCCGGAATCGAATCAAGGCTGACCCACTTTTTCAGTCCACTGTTCCAGCGTGCGAACAATTCTTCCTTGGGTGTTTCCATCGACAAGGCTAACGCACGGGCCTTGGGCATTCGTGATACGGATATACCTCATCGACCCTGAGCGAAAGGTTGACAGGTCGCTCGCCGCGCGTTGTTAATCGGCGGGTCTTTGTACGCTGTTGTTCCCTCCAATAATCAGTCTGGAGCTTCAGATGTCTGCGCCACACGATCACACGTCTACTGCGATCTCGTCACACCTGTCATTCGAAGCGCTGAGCGCTTTGCTCGAGAAGATTTTTCTGCGTCACGGCACGTCGGCCGACGTTGCCCGGGTGCTTGCGCAAAACTGCGCCAGTGCCGAGCGCGACGGCGCGCATAGTCACGGGGTATTCCGGATTCCGGGTTATGTTTCGACGCTGCAAAGCGGCTGGGTCAATGGCCAGGCCGTTCCGGTGGTCGAAGATGTGGCTTCAGGGTTTGTGCGGGTCGACGCCGCTAACGGCTTTGCGCAACCGGCCCTGGCGGCTGCACGTGAACTACTGGTGCAGAAGGCCCGAAGTGCCGGCATTGCGGTGCTGGCAATCCGTAACTCGCACCATTTCGCTGCCTTGTGGCCGGATGTCGAGCCCTTCGCCGATGAAGGCCTCGTGGCCTTGAGCGTGGTCAACAGCATGACTTGCGTGGTGCCCCACGGTGCCGACCGGCCGCTGTTCGGCACCAACCCGATTGCCTTCTCTGCGCCGCGGGCCGATGGCGCACCGATTGTCTTCGACCTGGCCACCAGTGCCATTGCCCATGGCGATGTGCAAATTGCCGCACGCGAGGGCAAACGCTTGCCGGCAGGGATGGGCGTGGACAGCCTCGGCCAGCCGACCACAGACCCGAAAGCGATTCTTGAGGGCGGCGCATTGCTGCCTTTTGGCGGGCACAAGGGCTCGGCATTGTCGATGATGGTCGAGTTGCTCGCGGCGGCACTGACCGGCGGCAATTTTTCCTTCGAATTCGACTGGAACAACCATCCCGGCGCCAAGACGCCCTGGACTGGCCAATTGCTTATCGTGATCGACCCGAGCAAATCGGCGGGGCAAAATTTTGCCGAGCGCAGCCAGGAACTGGTGCGGCAAATGCACGGTGTCGGCTTGAAGCGTTTGCCCGGTGACCGGCGTCACCATCAACGCGCCAAATCACAGGTCAATGGCATTGAGCTGGATGCGCAGATGCTGGCGAACTTGCGGGAGCTGGCGGGGGAGTGACGCTGTCAACAGGCGCTGTAGAACCTGTGGGAGCGAGCTTGCTCGCGATTACGTCAGCCTATTCAACACAGATGTTGACTGGACTGCCGCCATCGCGAGCAAGCTCGCTCCCACAGGGGACTTCATGGCTGGCGGATTGCGCGTTTATCGCTGGCCCAGCAGCAACCCGACGACCAGACCGAACCCGACGCAAATGGCCACGGTTTGCCATGGATGCCCACCAATTATTTTGCCGGGGAAGGCCATCTTGCTGAAAAACCGACGCAGGACATTTCGTCCTACAGTGTAAGATGTCGCCTATTTTACGCAGCAGGAAATTCCCATGAGCTTCAATCTGGCCGACAAACCCCTCGCCGAGCGCGCTGCGCTTGAAGACGAGAAATCCCGTCTGTTCGAACTCTGGCAAAACAACCTCGGCAAAGCCAAGGGCGAGGCCGCGCGGTTGTTCGGCGAGCGGGCCAAGCGCAAAGGCAAGTGGGCTGAATGGGTACGTGCCGAGCTGGACGGTATGTCGCCCCCGGAATTCGCCAACATGGTGCGCAGTGAAGTCAATCGCCTGATGGCGGCCAACAAGTAACATCGGTCGTCACGTGAAACTCGCGACAATCGCCTCGCGCACTTTCAACACCACCGGGTCGAGCTGGGTACTGGTGCGCCAGCCCAGTTCGATCGGGTAACGCGGCAACGCCAGGGGGCAGGGCAGCAGCGCCAGTCCGCTGAGCGTTGCGATGCTTCGGGCGGCATGGGCCGGAATGGTCGCCACGGCCCGGCTGCCTTTGAGCAAATGCGGCAACGCGGCAAAATGCGTAGTCGAGGCGCACACCCGTCGGCTCAGTCCCAGCGCCGCCAATCCTTCATCGGTAATCCCGATAAAACCGCCGGACGACACCAGAATGTGTTCGCGGGCCACAAACTCCTCAAGACTGATGCTCTGCTGGCCCTCGACCAGGCTCGACGGGTCCGCCAGGCACAAATAACCACCTTCCCCCAGCACCTGACGGCTGAGCAGCCGCTCGGCAAACCCGCCCGCGGTAATAGCCAGGTCAATGCTGCGCTCCAGCAACGCCTGGGCGACGATCTGGCTGTGGGTCTGGCGGAAAATCAGCCGCAACTTCGGCGCACTGCGGRCGATTTCTTTGATCAGCCGCCGGCCGTAGGCAATCTCGAAATCATCTGACATTCCCACAGTGACCGAGCGACCTTCGTACTGTTGCGCGGCCGGATCGACCATCGCCAGGCTCTGCCGGCATTTGTTCAGGGCATCGCTGACCACCGGTTTGAGCTGATTGGCCTTGAGCGAGGGGGCCAGGCCTCGTCCGGTGCGCACGAACAGTTGATCGCCATACACCTCGCGCAACCGACGCAAGGCCGCGCTGACTGCCGATTGCGTCACGCCCAGGCGCAAGGCGGCACGGCTGGCGCTGGACTCTTCGTGCAGCGCTTCGAAGACTTTGAGCAGGTTGAGGTCGATGTCGGTGATATTCATTTGGCTCATATCATTCAGCAGTGAATCGGTCTTTATTGATGATCATGTGACGCCGGAGAATGAGCAACCCCTGATGCGAATGKAGTTTTCGAAATGCCCAAGTCAATCGTTGCGGCCCTGCAAATCGGCGCCTTGCCCGGTGGCAAGGCGCAAACCCTGGAACTGATCCTGTCCTATGAAAACGCGATCATCGAATCCGGCGCCGGGTTGGTGGTGATGCCCGAAGCGCTGCTGGGTGGTTATCCCAAAGGCGAGGGCTTTGGCACGCAGCTGGGCTATCGCCTGCCGGAAGGGCGCGAAGCCTTTGCCCGCTATTTCGCCAATGCCATTGACGTGCCCGGTGTCGAAACCGAGGCGCTGGTGGGGCTGTCCGCACGCACGGGGGCCAATCTGGTGATCGGCGTGATCGAGCGCGCCGGCAGCACCTTGTACTGCACCGCGCTGTACTTCGATCCGCAGGCCGGGCTGCTGGCCAAACACCGCAAGCTGATGCCCACCGGTACCGAACGGCTGATCTGGGGCAAGGGCGATGGCTCGACCTTGCCGGTGATCGACAGCCAGGTCGGGCGCGTCGGCGCGGTGGTGTGCTGGGAAAACATGATGCCGCTGCTGCGCACGGCGATGTACGCCAAGGGCGTGGAGGTATGGTGCGCGCCGACCGTGGACGAACGGGAGATGTGGCAAGTCAGCATGCGCCACATTGCCCATGAGGGGCGTTGCTTCGTGGTCAGCGCCTGCCAGGTCCAGGCATCGCCGCAAGCCCAGGGCCTGGACATCGCCAACTGGCCGGCGGATCGGCCGTTGATTGCCGGCGGCAGCGTGATCGTCGGTCCCATGGGCGACATCCTCGCCGGACCTCTGCGCGACAGCGCCGGTCTGCTCACTGCACAAATCGACACCGACGACCTGGTACGCGCCCGTTATGACTTTGACGTGGTCGGCCACTACGCCCGCCCGGATGTGTTCGAGCTGACCGTGGACGAGCGCGCCAAACCCGGGGTGCACTTCATCGCTTGATGCCCTGCGGGCTTTGGCCAAAGCAGTCAGACAACTTGATAGCTTTGACCATTGCCCGGCACCCCGCGCAGAGCGAGTATTTCCCTGTTGATTACGGTTCCCCCCAACCTAATAAAAAACACAGAGGGATTCTGGCAATGCGCGATTACTTGTCTGCTACTTCTCAGTTCAATTATCAGCACACCGTCGATGCCGCACTCGCAGGCAATCTGACGGCCCTCAACGCCTGTGTCGAATGCTGTGACCGGCATGCCTTGCCGGGTCGCATCGCGCTGTTCTGGGAAGGCCGCGACGGCAGCAGCGCGGCTTACACCTTCACCGAACTGCAGGACAAGGCCGCGCGTTTCGCCAATTTCATGCAGGCCCAGGGCGTGAAGAAAGGCGACAAGGTGGCCGGCCTGTTGCCACGCAATATCGAATTGTTGATCACCGTGTTCGCCACCTGGCGCATCGGCGCGGTGTATCAACCGCTGTTTACCGCGTTCGGTCCCAAAGCCATCGAGCACCGTCTGAGCTGCTCTGGCGCCAAAGTGGTGGTCACCGATGGGGTGAACCGGCCGAAACTGGCCGAAGTCGCCGATTGCCCGACCACGGTGACCGTCACCGGCCCCAAAGGGCAGGGCCTGGTTCGCGGCGATTTCAGTTTCTGGGCCGAACTGGCCAACTATTCCGCCGACTGTGAACCGGTGCTGCTGACCGGGGAAGATCCGTTCCTGCTGATGTTCACCTCGGGCACCACCGGCCCGTCGAAAGCACTGTCGGTGCCGCTCAAGGCCATCGTTGCGTTCCAGAGCTACACCCGCGATGCGGTGGATCTGCGCCCGGAAGACGCGTTCTGGAACGTCGCCGATCCGGGTTGGGCCTACGGCATTTATTTCGGTGTCACGGGCCCCATGTCCATGGGGCACCCGATCACCTTTTACGACGGCCCGTTCACCCTCGAAAGCACCTGCCGGGTGATCAACAAATACGGGATTACCAACCTCACCGGTTCGCCGACGGCCTACCGTTTGCTGATTGCCGGCGGCGATGAATTCGCCAAATCGATCAAGGGCAAGCTGCGCATAGTCAGCAGCGCCGGCGAGCCGCTGAACCCGGAAGTGATCCGCTGGTTCGCCGATAACCTCGACGTGGTCATCCACGACCACTACGGCCAGACCGAACTGGGCATGGTGCTGTGCAACCACCACGGCCTTGAGCATCCGATTCACATGGGCGCCGCCGGATTTGCCTCGCCGGGCCACCGTATCGTGGTACTGGATGACGAATACCAGGAACTGGGCGTTGGCCAGCCGGGCATCCTGGCCATCGACCGCAGCCAATCGCCGATGTGCTGGTTCGCCGGCTACGAAGGCGGGCCGACCAAGGCCTTTGTCGGTAACTATTACCTGAGTGGCGACACCGTCGAGTGGAACCCGGACGGCAGCATCAGCTTCGTCGGTCGCAGCGATGACGTGATCACCACCTCCGGCTACCGGGTCGGTCCGTTCGACGTGGAAAGTGCCCTGATCGAACACCCGGCCGTAGTCGAGGCCGCCGTGGTCGGCAAACCCGATCCGGAGCGCACCGAACTGGTCAAGGCCTTCGTCGTGCTCAGTCCGCAATACCGCGCCGCCCCCGAGTTGGCCGAAGAGCTGCGTCAGCACGTGCGCAAGCGTCTGGCGGCGCACTCGTACCCCCGTGAAATCGAATTTGTCAGCGAATTGCCGAAAACCCCAAGCGGCAAATTGCAGCGCTTTATCTTGCGCAACCAGGAAATCGCCAAGGCTCAAGAGGCCGCGGCGAAGAACGTTCCAGCTTGAATCCAGGGAAACAATGATGCAGATCGAGAACAAGATTTTTATCGTCACCGGTGGCGCTTCCGGCCTCGGTGCAGCTACTGCCGAGGTGTTGGTTGCCGCTGGCGCGAAAGTGATGCTGGTGGACATGAACGCCGAAGCCGTTGCAGCCCAGGCCCAGCGCCTTGGCGCGCACAGCGTGGTGGCGGACATCAGCAACGAAGCGGCGGCCGAAGCGGCCGTGCAGGCGACGGTCAAGGCCTTCGGCGGCCTCAATGGTCTGGTCAACTGCGCCGGCATCGTGCGTGGCGAGAAGATTCTCGGCAAGAACGGTCCACACGCGCTGGACAGTTTCAGCCAGGTGATCAACGTTAACCTGATCGGCAGTTTCAACATGCTGCGCCTCGCGGCAGCGGCGATTGCCGAGACCGAAGCGGATGCCGATGGCGAGCGCGGCGTGATCATCAACACCGCTTCTGCGGCGGCTTACGACGGCCAGATTGGCCAGGCGGCTTACTCGGCGTCCAAGGGCGCGATTGTCAGCCTCACCTTGCCGGCGGCCCGAGAACTGGCGCGCTTCGGCATCCGTGTCATGACGATCGCCCCCGGCATCTTCGAAACGCCGATGATGGCTGGCATGACCCAGGAAGTCCGCGATTCCCTGGCCGCCGGCGTGCCGTTCCCGCCACGCCTGGGCAAACCGGCCGAGTACGCAGGGCTGGTCAGGCATATCATTGAAAACAGCATGCTCAATGGCGAGGTGATCCGTCTCGACGGTGCCTTGCGCATGGCCGCCAAATAAGGAGGATTTGTCATGACAATGTCCAATGATCCGATTGTAATCGTCAGCGCCGTCCGTACCCCGATGGGTGGTTTTCAGGGCGATCTGAAAAGCCTGACGGCGCCGCAACTTGGCGCTGCAGCCATCAAGGCTGCGGTTGAACGCGCCGGGGTCGCCAGTGATTCCATCGACGAAGTGCTGTTCGGCTGCGTACTGCCTGCGGGGCAGGGCCAGGCGCCCGCGCGTCAAGCGGCGCTGGGTGCGGGGCTGGATAAATCGACCCGCTGCACCACCCTGAACAAGATGTGCGGTTCGGGCATGGAAGCGACGATCCTGGCCCACGACATGTTGGTGGCGGGCAGTGCCGACATCGTGGTCGCCGGTGGCATGGAAAGCATGTCCAACGCGCCCTACCTGCTGGACCGTGCCCGTGCCGGCTACCGCATGGGCCATGGCCGGGTGCAGGACTCGATGTTCCTCGACGGCCTCGAAGACGCCTACGACAAGGGCCGCCTGATGGGCACCTTCGCCGAAGACTGCGCCGAAACCAACAGCTTCAGCCGTGAAGCCCAGGACGCGTTCGCCATCGCCTCGACCACCCGCGCCCAACAGGCGATCAAGGACGGCAGCTTCAAGGCCGAAATCGTCCCGCTCACCGTGACAGTTGGCAAAGAGCAAGTGGTGATCAGCAATGATGAGCAGCCGCCAAAAGCCAAACTGGACAAGATCGCTTCGCTGAAGCCGGCGTTTCGTGAAGGCGGTACGGTGACGGCGGCCAACTCCAGTTCGATCTCCGACGGTGCGGCCGCGCTGGTGCTGATGCGCCAGTCCCAGGCACAGAAGCAAGGCCTGAAACCCTTGGCGGTGATTCATGGCCACGCCGCGTTCGCCGACACCCCGGGTCTGTTTCCAGTGGCGCCAATTGGCGCAATCAAGAAGTTGATGAAGAAAACCGGCTGGTCGCTCAATGACGTCGATCTGGTGGAAGTCAACGAAGCCTTCGCCGTGGTCGGCATGGCGGCGATGACTCATCTGGAAATCCCCCACGAGAAACTCAACGTGCACGGCGGCGCTTGCGCCCTCGGTCACCCGATCGGGGCGTCCGGTGCGCGGATTCTGGTGACCCTGCTTTCGGCCCTGCGCCAGAAAGGCTTGAAGCGCGGCGTTGCGGCGATTTGCATCGGCGGCGGTGAAGCGACGGCCATGGCCGTGGAATGCCTCTACTGACTACGCAGTCCCTTGTAGGAGCGAGCCTGCTCGCGATGGGCGTTAACGATGACGCGGGGTGCCTGGAGGAACGCGGTGCCCTGACGTTCTTCGCGAGCAGGCTCGCTCCTACAGGGGGCAATTAAACTTCAAGGATTCACCATGATCCCCAATGACGATCAAACACAAATCCGCGACATGGCCCGGGACTTTGCCCAGGAACGGCTGAAACCCTTCGCCGCCGAGTGGGACCGCGAGCATCGCTTTCCCAAGGAAGCCATCGGCGAGATGGCCGCGCTGGGCTTCTTCGGCATGCTGGTGCCGGAGCAGTGGGGCGGATGCGACACCGGTTACCTGGCCTACGCCATGGCCCTGGAAGAAATCGCTGCCGGCGATGGCGCCTGCTCGACCATCATGAGCGTGCACAACTCCGTGGGTTGTGTGCCGATCCTCAAGTACGGCAACGACGATCAGAAGGAGCGCTTCCTCAAACCGCTGGCCAGCGGTGCGATGCTCGGCGCGTTCGCCCTGACCGAACCCCAGGCTGGTTCCGACGCCAGTGGCCTGAAAACCCGTGCGCGCCTGGAAGGCGATCACTACGTGCTCAACGGCTGCAAGCAGTTCATCACCTCCGGGCAGAATGCCGGGGTGGTGATCGTGTTTGCCGTGACAGATCCGAGCGCTGGCAAGCGTGGCATCAGCGCGTTTATCGTGCCGACCGATTCGCCGGGCTACACCGTTGCGCGGGTCGAAGACAAACTCGGTCAGCATGCGTCCGACACCTGCCAGATTCTCTTCGAAAACGTGAAGGTGCCGGTGGCCAACCGTTTGGGCGAGGAGGGCGAAGGCTACAGGATTGCCCTGGCCAACCTTGAAGGCGGTCGCGTCGGCATCGCTTCGCAATCGGTGGGCATGGCCCGCGCTGCTTTCGAAGCAGCTCGTGACTACGCCCGTGAGCGTGAGAGTTTCGGCAAGCCAATCATCGAGCACCAGGCCGTGGCGTTCCGCCTGGCGGACATGGCGACCCAGATCGCCGTGGCGCGGCAAATGGTGCATTACGCCGCCGCCCTGCGTGACAGTGGCAAACCGGCTTTGGTCGAGGCTTCGATGGCCAAGTTGTTCGCCTCGGAAATGGCCGAGAAGGTATGCTCCTCGGCGCTGCAAACCCTCGGCGGTTATGGTTACCTCAACGACTTCCCGCTGGAGCGGATCTACCGCGACGTGCGGGTCTGCCAGATCTACGAAGGCACCAGCGATATTCAGCGCATGGTCATTTCGCGCAATTTATAAGAAGGAGTCCCCTGTGAGCTATGAAACGATTTTGCTGGAAACCCACGGCCGCGTGGGCCTGATTACCCTCAACCGGCCACAAGCGCTGAACGCGTTGAACGCACAGATCGTCAGCGAACTGAACCRGGCCCTCGATGGCTTCGAGGCTGACTCGAACATCGGCTGCATCGTCCTGACCGGATCGAAAAAAGCCTTCGCCGCCGGTGCCGATATCAAGGAAATGGCCGAGCTGACCTATCCGCAGATCTACATCGACGACCTGTTCAGCGACAGCGACCGCGTGGCCAACCGCCGCAAGCCGATCATCGCGGCGGTCAACGGTTTCGCCCTGGGTGGCGGCTGTGAGCTGGCGCTGATGTGCGACTTCATTCTGGCCGGCGACAACGCCAGATTCGGCCAGCCGGAAATCAACCTCGGCGTGCTGCCGGGCATGGGCGGCACCCAGCGCCTGACCCGTGCGGTGGGCAAGGCCAAGGCCATGGAAATGTGCCTGAGCGGCCGCTTGATCGATGCCGTGGAAGCGGAGCGTTGCGGGATTGTCGCGCGTATCGTGCCGAGCGATGAGTTGCTGGATGAAGCGCTGAAAGTCGCGGCATTGATCGCCAAGAAGTCGCTGCCGATTGCGATGATGGTCAAGGAAAGCGTCAACCGTGCCTTTGAAGTGAGCCTGGCCGAAGGCGTGCGCTTTGAGCGTCGAGTGTTCCATGCGGCGTTTGCGACGCAGGATCAGAAGGAAGGGATGGCGGCGTTTATTGCCAAGCGCGAGGCTGAGTTCCAAGGCAAGTGATGCGGCGT
>NZ_JBGCUL010000091.1:0-10629 GCF_054177685.1 Pseudomonas sp. P5_A2_2 | reverse complement strand
ACGTCAACGGCGTGCCTCAGCCGCACGAAGAAGATCACACCGTAGACATCCTGTTCGCGGTCGATCCGGGTAAGCGTGCCTACGTGAACCGCATCAACTTCCGCGGCAACACCAAGTCCGAAGACGAAGTGCTGCGTCGTGAAATGCGCCAGATGGAAGGCGGCTGGGCTTCGACCTACCTGATCGACCAGTCCAAGACCCGTCTGGAACGTCTGGGCTTCTTCAAGGAAGTCAACGTTGAGACCCCGGCCGTGCCGGGTGTCGATGACCAGGTGGACGTCAACTACAGCGTTGAAGAGCAAGCCTCCGGTTCGATTACCGCCAGCGTCGGTTTCGCCCAGAGTGCCGGTCTGATCCTTGGTGGCTCGATCACCCAGAACAACTTCCTGGGTACCGGTAACAAGGTCAGCATCGGCTTGACCAAAAGCCAATACCAGACGCGTTACAACTTTGGTTTTGTTGACCCCTACTGGACGGCTGATGGCGTGAGCCTGGGTTACAACGCCTTCTACCGCACCACTGACTACAAAGACCTCGATGTCAACGTAGCGAGCTACGCCGTAGACAGCTTGGGTGCAGGTGTCAGCGTCGGTTACCCGATCAGCGAGACTTCGCGTCYGACCTTTGGCCTGAATGCGCAGCAGGATAAGATCAAGACCGGTGAATTCACCGTCGACGAGATTTTCGACTTCGTTAACCGTGAAGGTGATCAGTACCTGAACTTCAAGGCTTCGGCCGGCTGGTCCGAATCTACCTTGAACAAAGGCGTATTGGCGACCCGTGGTCATTCTCAAAGCTTGACGGCGGAAGCCACCATACCGGGTAGCGACCTGTCGTTCTACAAACTCGATTACCGTGGCCAGTTGTTCCAGCCACTGAGCGAAAATTACACCATGCGCCTGCACACCGAATTGGGTTATGGCGACGGTTACGGCTCGACCGATGGCTTGCCATTCTATGAAAACTACTATGCTGGTGGTTTTAATTCGGTTCGTGGCTTCAAGGACAGCACTCTGGGTCCTCGTAGTACGCCGAGTCGTGGCGTGGGTGTAACGGGTAATACCGGAACGCTGGCTGATCCGGACGATGATCCACTGCCGTTTGGTGGTAACGTCCTGATCCAGGGCGGTGTGGAAGTACTGTTCCCTATGCCTTTCGTCAAGGATCAACGATCCCTGCGTACCTCGGTATTCTGGGATGTGGGTAATGTGTTCGACTCCAAGTGCGAGCAGACGACAAATACCAACCCTGCGTCGAAGTCCAACACGCAGTGCAACGACATCAGCTTGAGCAACTTGGCCAGTTCTGTCGGTGTGGGTGTGACCTGGGTCACCGCACTGGGTCCTCTGAGTTTCGCATTGGCCATGCCGGTCAAGAAACCGGATAACGCTGAGACTCAAGTGTTCCAATTTTCCCTCGGCCAGACGTTCTAAGCGTCTGACCCAAGATAACGACAATGAATTTTGTAGGAGTGCATCGTGCGTAAGTTGACTCAATTGGTTCTCCTGGCCAGCGTACTGGTCGCTGGTCCGGCATTCGCCGACATGAAAATTGCTGTTCTGAACTATCAGATGGCTTTGCTGGAGTCCGATGCGGCCAAGAAATACGCCGTGGATGCCGAGAAGAAGTTCGGTCCTCAACTGACCAAGCTCAAGACCCTGGAAAGCAGCGCCAAGGGCATTCAGGACCGCCTGATGGCCGGTGGCGACAAAATGCAGCAGGGTGAGCGCGAGCGTCTGGAGCTTGAATTCAAGCAAAAGGCCCGTGACTTCCAGTTCCAGTCCAAGGAGCTGAACGAAGCCAAGGCCGTTGCCGACCGTGAAATGCTGAAGCAGCTCAAGCCGAAACTGGACAGCGCTGTGGAAGAAGTCATCAAGAAAGGTGCTTTTGACCTGGTCTTCGAGCGTGGCGCAGTGATTGATGTCAAGCCTCAGTACGACATCACTCGCCAGGTTATCGAGCGCATGAATCAGCTGAAGTAATCCATGACCGTGACCATTAAGCTCGGCCAGCTGGCCGAGTTCCTCGGCGCCACGCTACATGGCGATCCCGAGAAAGCAATTACTGGGCTAGCCACCTTGCAGGAGGCTGGCCCAGCTCAGTTGAGCTTTCTCGCAAACCCCCAATACCGTAAGTACCTGGCAGGTAGTCAGGCTGCAGCCTTGTTGCTGAAAGCCGCTGACGCCGAAGGTCATTGCGGGGATGTGCTGGTGGTGCCGGATCCGTATGCGGCCTACGCACGTGTTTCCCACCTGTTCGATCCCAAGCCCAAGTCCGCTGCCGGCATACATCCCACGGCGGTGATCGCTGCGGATGCGGTAGTCGATCCTGCGGCGAGTATCGGTGCTTTTGTGGTGATCGAAAGCGGTGCGCAGATTGCAGCCGGTACGACTGTCGGCGCGCATTGCTTCATCGGTGCTCGCAGCGTGGTGGGTGAGGGTGGCTGGCTCGCGCCGCGTGTGACCCTTTATCACGACGTTCGCGTCGGCAAACGGGTCGTCATTCAATCCGGAGCGGTGCTCGGCGGCGAAGGTTTCGGTTTTGCCAATGAAAAAGGTATCTGGCAGAAAATCGCCCAGATCGGTGGCGTGTTGATCGGCGATGACGTTGAAATCGGCGTGAACACGGCTATAGATCGCGGTGCGCTGGCCGATACCATCATCGGTAATGGTGTGAAGCTCGACAACCAGATCCAGATCGCTCACAACGTTCAGGTCGGTGATCACACCGCCATGGCCGCCTGTGTCGGGATCTCCGGCAGCACCAAAATTGGCAAGCATTGCATGCTCGCTGGTGGTGTGGGGCTGGTAGGGCATATCGAAATTTGCGACAACGTTTTCATCACCGGGATGACCATGGTGACCCACTCGATTACCGAAAAGGGTTCCTATTCTTCCGGTACGGCCATGCAGCCGGCAGCCGAGTGGCGCAAAAGCGCGGCACGCATTCGTCAGCTCGATGACATTGCGCGGCGTCTGCGCCAGCTGGAAAAGCAAGTAGGGGAAGTGACCCCTGACGGTAATGCTTCATCAGATGGCTGATACCATTTCCATATCAAGTGTGCACAGCCGCAAAACAGACTGCGTGGAAACGTAGCGAGCGAAGRCAAGACAAGGCAAAAACAGGCGAGGAACGGTTGGAGTCGCACTCGACTTTACTGGCTGTAAATGAGCATTCCGAGCCTGTTTTTAACGCAGKATTGYCGAGCRCAGTAGTTTYCASACAGTCTGTGGACTGGCTCCTTGATTTGCTAGAGGAACGTGCGTCAGTCGCGCGCTCCCAATCTTTACATAGGCTTCCCCCCGAAATGATGGACATCAACGAGATTCGCGAATACCTGCCTCACCGTTACCCGTTCCTGCTGGTGGACCGGGTAGTGGAGCTGGATGTTGAAGGCAAGCGCATTCGCGCCTACAAGAATGTCAGCATCAACGAACCGTTCTTCAACGGTCACTTCCCTGCGCATCCAATCATGCCTGGCGTATTGATCATCGAAGCAATGGCTCAGGCTGCCGGGATCCTTGGTTTCAAAATGCTCGACGTGAAACCGGCCGACGGCACTCTTTATTACTTCGTCGGTTCCGACAAGCTGCGCTTCCGCCAGCCGGTTCTGCCAGGCGATCAGTTGATCCTTGAAGCCAAGTTCATCAGCTGCAAGCGTCAGATCTGGAAGTTCGAATGCCAGGCTTCGGTCGATGGCAAGCCTGTCTGCTCCGCTGAAATCATCTGCGCGGAACGCAAGCTATGAGTTTGAKTGACCCTCGTGCAATCATCGATCCGACAGCCGTTCTGGCTGACGGCGTCGAGGTCGGCCCGTGGTCGATCGTCGGCGCAGGTGTGGAAATCGGCGAGGGGACAGTCATCGGGCCGCACGTGATCCTCAAGGGCCCGACGCGAATCGGTAAGCACAATCGCATCTACCAGTTTTCCTCGGTGGGCGAAGACACACCTGACCTGAAGTACAAGGGCGAGGAAACCCGTCTGGTGATTGGTGATCACAACGTCATCCGCGAAGGCGTGACGATTCACCGTGGCACCATCCAGGACCGTTCGGAAACGACCCTGGGCGATCACAACCTGATCATGGCGTATGCCCACATCGGCCACGACAGCGTTATCGGCAACCACTGCATCCTGGTGAACAACACCGCACTGGCGGGCCATGTGCATGTGGAAGACTGGGCGATCCTTTCCGGTTTTACCCTGGTTCACCAGTATTGCCACATTGGCGCCCACAGCTTTTCAGGCATGGGTACTGCCATCGGCAAGGATGTTCCTGCGTATGTCACGGTGTTCGGTAACCCTGCCGAAGCCCGCAGCATGAACTTTGAAGGCATGCGTCGTCGCGGTTTCAGCGAAGATGCGATTCACGCCCTGCGTCGCGCCTATAAGGTAGTTTACCGCCAGGGCCTGACCGTGGAGCAGGCGCTCGTCGAACTGTCCGAGCCTTCTGCGCAGTTCCCGGAAGTAGCGGTGTTCCGCGACTCCATCCAGTCTTCGACCCGCGGCATCACCCGCTAATCATGGCCAATCTGCGTATTGCGCTGGTAGCGGGCGAGGCTTCCGGCGACATTCTGGGCGCGGGCCTCATGCGCGCGCTCAAGGCTCGTCACCCGGCTGTCGAATTCATCGGTGTGGGTGGTCCGCTGATGCAGGCCGAAGGCCTGACCCCGTATTTCCCGATGGAACGTCTGTCCGTCATGGGCCTGGTGGAAGTGCTGGGCCGGTTACGCGAGTTGCTGGCACGGCGCAAGAAGCTGGTCGCCGACMTGATCGAAGCGAAACCTGATGTGTTCATCGGTATCGACGCGCCAGACTTCAACCTCAATATCGAACTCAAGCTGCGCCAGGCCGGGATCAAGACCGTGCATTACGTCAGCCCGTCGGTCTGGGCCTGGCGGCAGAAGCGGGTGCTGAAGATTCGCGAAGGCTGCGACCTGATGCTCACGCTGTTCCCGTTCGAAGCCAGATTCTACGAAGAGAAGGGCGTACCGGTGCGGTTCGTCGGCCATACCCTGGCCGACGCCATTCCACTCGAAGCCGATCGCAGCGCAGCGCGGGCCGAACTTGGTTTGCCTGACGGGCCGCTGGTGGCGTTGATGCCGGGCAGCCGCGGTGGTGAAGTTGGCCGACTCGGCGCGTTGTTCCTCGATACGGCCCAGCGCTTGCGTACGTTGCGCCCGGGCGTGCGGTTTGTCATGCCTTGCGCCAGTGCGCAGCGTCGGGCTCAGCTGGAGGAGTTGCTGGCCGGTCGTGATCTGCCGCTGACCTTGCTCGATGGCAAGTCCCATCTGGCCCTGGCAGCCTGCGACGCCGTGCTGATTGCCTCCGGAACCGCAACACTTGAAGCATTGCTGTACAAGCGGCCGATGGTGGTTGCCTACCGTCTGGCACCGCTGACGTTCTGGATTCTCAAGCGCATGGTGAAAAGCCCCTACATTTCATTGCCGAACTTGCTGGCTCAGCGTCTGTTGGTGCCCGAGTTGTTGCAGGACGATGCAACGGTCGAAGCGCTGGCCCAGACCTTGTCACCGCTGATCGAGGGCGGGGAAGAGCAGACCCGTGGCTTTGATGAGATTCACCGGACCCTGCGTCTGGATGCCTCCAACCAGGCTGCGGACGCAGTGCTGAACCTGATCGGCCAAGACAAATGAGTAAAACGAACATGCAGATGGGGCTGGATTTTACCTTGGTCGCCGAAGTCGAAGAGTTGGTTGCCGGCGTCGATGAAGTCGGTCGCGGCCCGCTCTGTGGCGCGGTGGTTACGGCGGCGGTGATCCTTGATCCGAACCGCCCGATCCTCGGCCTGAACGACTCGAAGAAACTCACCGAAGCCCGCCGCGAAAAGCTCTACGACGAAATCTGCGAAAAAGCCCTGAGCTGGTGTATCGCTCGCGCCGAAGTCGAAGAAATCGACGAACTGAATATCCTGCASGCCACCATGCTGGCCATGCRGCGCGCGGTTGCCGGGCTGCACATCCAGCCGAAGCTGGCGATGATCGATGGTAATCGTTGCCCAAAGCTGCCGATGCGCTCCGAAGCCGTGGTCAAGGGCGATAGCAAGGTTCCAGCCATCGCCGCCGCATCGATTTTGGCCAAGGTCAGCCGTGATCGTGAAATGGCGGCGTTCGAATTGATTTACCCGGGTTACGGCATTGGTGGGCATAAAGGCTACCCGACGCCCGTTCATCTGGAAGCGCTCGCCCGTCTCGGCCCGACCCCGATTCACCGGCGTTCATTTGCCCCGGTGCGGCTGGCCTATGAGGCGCGAGAAGGTCTCATCGAGAGTTAGTCGCGAGGCTGATTTTTTTTACCAAGGCCCGGTACAATCCGGGCCTTGTTGTCTTCATGTTTATAGACAGGATCACTATGCCGGCTTCATTCGTTCACCTACGCCTGCACACTGAATACTCCCTGGTCGACGGTCTGGTGCGGATCAAGCCGCTGGTCAAGACCCTGGTCGGCATGAACATGCCTGCCGTAGCGGTCACTGACCAGAACAACATGTGTTCCCTGGTCAAATTCTATAAAAACGCCATGGGTGCCGGGATCAAGCCGATCTGCGGCGCCGACCTGTGGCTGTCGAACAAGGATCCGGACAACCCGCTGAGCCGGATCAGCCTGCTGGTGATGAACGCCGAAGGCTATCGCAACCTCACCGAACTGATTTCCCGCGGCTTTATCGATGGTCAGCGCAATGGCGCGATCATCATCGAGCGCGAATGGGTCGCTGAAGCCAATGCGGGCTTGATCATGCTGTCGGCGGCCAAAGAAGGCGAGATCGGCCAGGCCATGCTCAGCGGCAATCCCGCCGAGGCCGAAACCCTTGCCCGCGAATGGATGGACGTGTTTCCGGATCGTTTCTACCTGGAAATCCAGCGCACCAACCGCCCGAACGATGAAGAACAGCTGCACGGCGCGGTGGCGCTGGCCGAGAAGCTCGGTGCGCCGCTGGTGGCGACCAATGACGTGCGCTTCATCAAGCAGGAAGACTTCGCCGCCCACGAAACCCGCGTTTGCATCGGTGAAGGCCGCGCCCTCGACGATCCGC
Source organism: Pseudomonas sp. P5_A2_2 (assembly GCF_054177685.1). Taxonomy (NCBI): domain Bacteria; kingdom Pseudomonadati; phylum Pseudomonadota; class Gammaproteobacteria; order Pseudomonadales; family Pseudomonadaceae; genus Pseudomonas; species Pseudomonas sp. P5_A2_2. Next base: position 3,578 of record NZ_JBGCUL010000091.1, on the reverse strand, counting down.
GGYGTTCGAAGAATTACAGCGATCAGCAGTACCTCAAAAGCGCCGATGAAATGGCCGAGCTGTTCAGCGACATTCCCGAGGCGCTGGAAAACACCGTCGAGATCGCCAAGCGCTGCAACATCGAAGTGAAGCTGGGCACGCACTTCCTGCCCAACTTCCCGATCCCCGATGGCATGACCATCGACGAGTACTTCCGCAAGGTGTCCTTCGACGGCCTGGAAGAGCGGCTAAGCGTTCTGCTGCCCAAGGACACCACCGAAGACTACGAGGCCAAACGCCAGGTCTATGTCGACCGGCTGAATTTCGAGCTGGATATCATTATCCAGATGGGGTTCCCCGGGTACTTCCTGATCGTGATGGACTTTATCCAGTGGGCCAAGAACAACGGCGTACCGGTGGGTCCTGGCCGTGGATCGGGTGCCGGGTCGCTGGTGGCCTATGTGCAGAAGATCACCGACCTCGACCCGCTGGAATACGACCTGCTGTTCGAACGTTTCCTTAACCCGGAACGGGTTTCCATGCCCGACTTCGACGTCGACTTCTGCATGGACGGTCGTGACCGGGTGATCGACTACGTGGCCGAGAAGTACGGCCGCAATGCGGTAAGCCAGATCATCACCTTCGGTTCCATGGCCGCCAAGGCTGTGGTCCGCGACGTGGCGCGGGTGCAGGGCAAGTCCTACGGCCTGGCGGATCGCCTGTCGAAGATGATTCCGTTCGAAGTCGGCATGACCCTGGAAAAGGCCTACGAGCAGGAAGAGATCCTGCGCGACTTCATCAAGGTCGATGAAGAAGCCGCGGAAATCTGGGAGATGGCCCGCAAGCTCGAAGGCGTTGTGCGTAACGTCGGCAAGCACGCCGGTGGTGTAGTTATCGCGCCAACCAAGCTGACTGACTTCTCGCCGATCTATTGCGACGAGGCCGGTGACGGTCTGGTAACCCAGTTCGACAAGGATGACGTCGAGGCGGCCGGCCTGGTGAAGTTCGACTTCCTCGGTCTGCGGACCCTGACGATCATCGACTGGGCGCTAAAAACCATCAATCGTGACCGCGCCAAGGTCAACGAACCGCCGCTGGATATCGCGTTCATCCCGCTGGATGACAAGCCGACTTACACCTTGCTGCAAAAAGCCGAAACCACGGCGGTGTTCCAGCTTGAATCCCGGGGCATGAAGGAGCTGATCAAAAAGCTCAAGCCCGACTGCCTGGAAGACTTGATCGCACTGGTGGCGCTGTTCCGTCCAGGCCCGCTGCAGTCAGGCATGGTGGATGACTTCATCAACCGTAAGCATGGTCGCGCCGAGCTGGCGTATCCGCACTCGGACTACCAGTACGAAGGCCTCAAGCCAGTACTGGCGCCGACTTACGGCATCATCCTGTATCAGGAACAGGTGATGCAGATTGCCCAGGTCATGGCCGGTTACACCCTCGGTGGTGCGGACATGCTGCGTCGAGCCATGGGTAAGAAAAAACCCGAGGAAATGGCCAAGCAGCGCGGTGGCTTCATTGAAGGTTGTGCCACCAACAACATCGATGCGGACCTCGCCGGTAACATTTTCGACCTGGTAGAAAAATTCGCCGGTTACGGCTTCAACAAATCCCACTCCGCTGCTTATGGCCTGGTGTCGTATCAGACCGCGTGGCTGAAAGCCCATTACCCGGCACCGTTCATGGCTGCGGTACTCTCTGCGGATATGCACAACACCGACAAGGTCGTGACCTTGATCGAAGAAGTGCGGACCATGAAGCTGCGTCTCGACGCGCCGGACGTGAACACGTCCGAGTTCAAGTTCACGGTGAACGACGAAGGCCGGATCATTTACGGCCTCGGTGCCATCAAAGGCGTGGGTGAGGGCCCGGTCGAGGCGATCACCGAAGCGCGTCTGGCCGGTCCGTTCAAGGACCTGTTCGATTTCTGCGCCCGGGTTGACCTCAAGCGCATCAACAAGCGCACCCTCGACGGCTTGATCCGCAGCGGCGCGCTGGATCGCCTCGGGCCGTATTTCCACGATGAGCAGAAAGCCTACCAGGCCAACATCGACCGCAATCGCGCGGTGCTGCTGACGGCCATGGAGGAAGCGATCAAGGCGGCCGAACAAACTGCACGCACCCAGGACAGCGGTCACTCCGACCTGTTTGGCGGTCTGTTTGTCGAAGAGGACGCCGACGTCTACGCCAATCACCGCAAGGCCAAGGAGCTGACCCTCAAGGAGCGCCTGAAAGGGGAGAAAGATACCCTCGGCCTGTACCTGACCGGTCACCCGATTGACGAATACGAGGGTGAAATCCGTCGCTTCGCCCGTCAGCGCATCATCGACCTGAAACCGGCGCGCGATACCCAGACGGTCGCCGGGATGATCATCGCCTTGCGGGTGATGAAGAACAAGAAGGGTGACAAGATGGGGTTCATCACCCTCGACGACCGCTCAGGGCGGATCGAGGCCTCGCTGTTTTCCGAGGCGTTCCATTCCGCGCAGTCGCTGTTGCAGACCGACGCGATGGTGGTGGTCGAAGGCGAGGTCAGCAATGACGACTTCTCCGGTGGCCTGAAGTTGCGGGTCAAGCGGGTGATGAGCATGGAAGATGCGCGCACCAACCTGGCCGAAAGCCTGCGCCTGAAGTTGCATGCCAAGGACCTCAAGGGCGATCAGCTACGCTGGCTGGGTGAACTGTTGAAGCGTCACCGCGGTGCGTGCCCGATCACCATGGATTACACCAGCCCTGATGCGAAGGCCTTGTTGCAGTTTGGCGAAGGCTGGCGGATCGATCCGGCGGATGCGTTGATTCAAGCCCTGCGTGACCAGTTCGGGCGAGACAACGTCTTCCTCCAATACCGTTGACCGGCAGGTGATCTCAGAACGCCTGCCCGCAACCTGAATTTTTAATCTCGACCTCAACGCGCCTGTCCCTTAAGGTAGGGCGCGAATAGACAACCGGCCGGCCCAAGATCCCTTGGGACTCGACCCAAGACGGACGCCTATGAACCCGAATTTTCTAGATTTCGAACAGCCGATCGCCGACCTGCAAGCCAAGATCGAAGAGTTGCGCTTGGTCGGTAATGACAATTCGCTGAATATCGGCGATGAGATCTCCCGCCTGCAGGACAAGAGCAAAACGCTGACCGAAGACATTTTCGGCAAGCTGACCAGCTGGCAGATCGCACGTCTGGCGCGTCACCCGAAACGTCCGTATACCCTGGACTACATCGAACACATCTTCACCGAGTTCGACGAGTTGCACGGTGACCGTCACTTCTCCGACGACGCTGCCATCGTTGGCGGTATTGCCCGTCTGGACGACCAGCCGGTGATGATCATCGGTCACCAGAAGGGCCGTGAAGTGCGCGAGAAAGTTCGCCGCAACTTCGGCATGCCACGTCCGGAAGGCTACCGCAAGGCTTGCCGCCTGATGGAAATGGCCGAGCGTTTCAAAATGCCGATCCTGACCTTCATCGACACCCCGGGCGCCTACCCTGGCATCGACGCCGAAGAGCGTAACCAGAGCGAAGCGATCGCCTGGAACCTGCGTGTCATGGCCCGCCTGAAAACCCCAATCATCGCCACCGTGATCGGTGAAGG
>NZ_JBGCUL010000090.1:0-10656 GCF_054177685.1 Pseudomonas sp. P5_A2_2 | reverse complement strand
GCGTGGTGTACCTGGCAGTGTTGACCGGTGGTTTCCGTCGGCAGCCGCCGGAGATGGATTTCCAGGAAGCGGCGTAAGCGAACAGCTTATGAGCTGATCACGCAGCGAAGTGCAAAAAAAAGGCGAACATCCTCAAGGATGTTCGCCTTTTTTGTCTCAAGCATGAGTGGCTTGTTGTTGTTCGTGTTTTTGCTTGTCACGGGGAAGGGTGTTGATGCAGTAGTTGACGTAGTAGAAGGTGAAAAGTCCGATATAGACCAGGTTCATGCGCAGTTCGAAGTTGTGTTCAGCCAAGGCATATGCCTTTAACACCCTTCGTACACGGAAACACCAGAGCAGGGTCAGCAGTAAATATAGTATGAACAGAACACCTATAAGGACGGATGCATCGTCGTGAGGTACCGGGCCGAGAGTTCCGATAAAACCCATGATGATCAGATAGAAGGCAAATAAAGCCGGGCTCATCGTCTTGATGTGAGTGACCTCCTCAAGTGCCGTGAAGGTTTTGTACATCCAGACATTTATATAGAGCCCACCAGACAATAGTCCCAGTAGAAGGAGAGTAAACGTCTTGGTGTTGATTTTTTCTTTCAGCGTAGAAATGTCAGACATGCGAGGCGTTCCAGTGGCGGCGGAGGGCGATTGACCGGTGAAGATCGGCAGAACACGCTACCAAAGTCGCTCGTGGGAAATTTCCGGGCTTGTTGGCGGAGAGTTCCGGATTCACTCTTGGCCGAGTTTTGAAGGCATGGGATTCTGTGCATCCCTCAACATGGACCTGTGGTCAGCGATGTCTTCTTCTATAAATGTTTCACTCAATCATTCCAGGCTCATCCGCATTGCCGCCGCCCTGCTGATCGGCCCTGATGGYCGCACACTGTTGGTGCGCAAGCGCGGCACCACGGCGTTCATGCAGCCGGGTGGCAAGATCGAGCCTCATGAATTGCCGGTCCACGCCCTGGCCCGGGAACTGGAAGAAGAACTGGGTCTGGACATCGACCCGGCGCAGGCCGTTTACCTCGGTCACTTCTCGGCACCGGCCGCCAACGAGCCGGGTTTTGTCGTACACGCCGAACTCTTTCAGCTGAATATTGATTCAGATGTCACCCCGGAAGCAGAGATCGAAGAAGTGATCTGGATCGACCCCGCCACCGATGGCGGTGTCAGCCTGGCGCCATTGACACGGGACCTGATCCTGCCGTTTTATCGGGCATCGCTGACCGCGATCGCCTGATCATCACGCAAAGGACCTCGCCCATGATCCCGCCTTCAGGACCTACTGATTTTTGCCGCTGCCGCGTTGCATCCTGGTTCGTCAACAATCCGTCCTGGCTGGCGATGCAGCGCTATTTCATGGGCTTCGTATTGTCGGCACTGGCGCTGCGGCTGATGCTTGAGCAAAAACGGATGGCTTGAGCATGTGGATCGAACGCCTGGATGTCAGCCATGCCCTGGACTACCGGGCGCTGATGCTCGAAGCCTACGACTTGCACCCGCAGGCCTTCACCTCGAGTGTGCGCGAGCGAGCGGTGATGCCGCTGAGCTGGTGGGAGTCGCGCCTGAGCGGCAAGCTGGACGTGGTGCTCGGGGCGTTTGAGGAAGGCCGGTTGGCCGGCATCGTCGGCCTCGCGTTCGAGCCAAGGGAAAAGGCCCTGCACAAGGTGACGCTATTTGGCATGTACGTCTCGCCGACGGTCCGCCAGCGCGGGCTCGGCTATCTGCTGGTTCAGGCTGCCTTGGCCGAGGCGCAGAGCCATGCGGGTTTGCGCCTGATCCAGTTGACCGTCACCGCCGGCAATGATGCCGCGTTCAACCTCTACCAGCGCTGCGGCTTCGTCCAGTTCGGCCTGGAACCGATGGCTGTGCGGGTAGGGGAGGATTATTTCGACAAGATCCACATGTGGCGCGAGCTCTAAGAACACCACAATACCCTGTGGGAGCGAGCTTGCTCGCGATGGCGGCGTGTCAGTCAATGCAGATGTTGAATGTCAGACCGCGATCGCGAGCAAGCTCGCTCCCACAGGGATATGTGTCGCTCTATCGAACTGCGCTAACCCCATCCAATGTCGAAAACGACGTGTCCTTGGCCGTCAGCAAGAAGTCGCGCATGTACGGTGCATCCAGCATGTCGGCACGGATTGCCGCATACAACGTCGCGAACAAACCTTTCTCACCCAGCCGCTTGGCTTTCACGTAGCCCCGTGAGCTGTACTCATGCAGTGCCCAATGGGRCATGCCGCACACGCCGCGACCGCTGGCCACCAGTTGCATCATCATCACCGTCAGCTCCGAGGTGCGGACCTGGGCCGGTTCGATGTCGGCGGGTTCGAGGAAGCGGGTGAAGATGTCCAGCCGATCCCGTTCCACCGGGTAGGTGATCAAGGTTTCCGGGAGCAGGTCTTCCGGGACGATATAGGCCTTGCTGGCCAGGCGGTGCTGATTGGCCACCGCGAGCATCGCTTCATAAGTGAACAGCGGTACATAGGTGATCCCGGCCAGATCCAGCGGGTCGGAGGTCACCACCAGGTCCAGATCGCCACGGGCCAAGGCCGGCAGCGGGGCGAAAGAGAAGCCCGAGGCCAGGTCCAGCTCGACTTCCGGCCAGGCATCGCGGAACTGGTCGATGGTCGGCATCAGCCACTGGAAGCAACTGTGGCATTCGATGGCCATGTGCAGGCGACCAGCGGTGCCCCCGGCCAGGCGACTGATGTCGCGCTCGGCAGCGCGCAACAGCGGCAGGGTGGCGTCGGCCAATTGCAGCAGGCGCAGACCGGCGCTGGTGAACCGCACCGGTTTGGTCTTGCGCACGAACAACGGCATGCCCATGCGCTCTTCCAGTTCTTTGAACTGGTGAGACAGGGCCGACTGGGTCAGGTGCAGGCGATCGGCCGCATCCACCAGGCTGTCAGCTTCGCGCAAGGCGTGCAGGGTCTTCAGGTGACGGATTTCAAGCACCGGTGGCTCCATGAGTGAAACTTGTGATCAATACGAAAAGGTTGAGTTTGTCTCATGTTGGCTTGAGTGTCGACAATGTCGCCATGTTTTACAGCAACTTTTATGGAGCAAACATTCATCATGGACAAAAAACCGTTGAGCTTTCCTGCTCAACGGTTTTTTAGATCAGCGAACATTCCAGGATGACTGGACGCAGGACTCAAAGCCCTTCGAAGTGAGCAACGACACCTGACCGTTTACCGATATCCGCGTAGGGTAGGTCCGCGTTGTCAGCATGAGTCAGAAACCGGTGCGCAGGCAGCTTCAAGTGAGCTTTCTCGAATTGTCGCAGCGCCGGCGTTGCGCTGGAGTAATGAAAGTGCGCATACCACAGTATTGCGGCAGGCTCGAGCGTAAGATCCCAGATTTCGTATTCCTGCATGTAGTCGTTGCGACCGTCCTTGCGTTTACCGAGGTTCTTGAGCTGGCTGGTTTTACGGATGTCGACGGCGTTCTGATCGAGCAGATCTTCGAGCATCCCATCCGTGGGTTTTTTGGTGGTCAGCGACTGCCGGGTGCGCATTTCCCGTCCGGTATTTGTAAGTGCTCCGGCCTTGTCGCGCAGCTGTCGAATGAGTGGGTTTTGAGCATCTATCGCCTGGATGCGATCGGCGCGGCGGCTGAGTTCGCCTGCTTCGCTGACCATCATGTGTTCCAGGTCAACCGGGAGCATGTCTTGATCGGCATAGGTATCAACCCTGGACTGATACGTTGGCTGAAAATCCAGGCGCTTTTGGGCTTCGTCCACCAGCGTTGCAAGATCCATTGGAACCGGTGCCGGTGTTTCGACCGTCGGATTCAACTGGCGGAACTTGCCATCACCGGTTGGTTCCCAGACTTCCCCCTCGTTTACTTCGAAATGCCGCTTTGTCTTTTTCTTGTCCCACTTTTCAACTCCGATCAGCCACTGGTTGTCTTCGGTGGGGAAGACCTTCTTCTCGATTTTCCCCGCAGGTGCCGCCGGGGCGGGTTGATCAATACCCTTGCGGGCCCACTCAGTCATCTTTTCGATTCCGCTCAGCAACGGTTCAACCGCCTCCATATGGAAATGTTGCGGGTAGCTGGTGGTCCAGATTTTCATTTCGCGACGAAATTGCGTGTACAGCGTAATGCAGTCCTGGAGGATCTGGTTACGTTGTTCCCGCGTGACGCTCACTTCCGGGAGGCTGTCTTGCGTATACAAGGCGCGATCGACCTTGGCACGAAGCTCCTGCGTCTGTCCTTGCAGGTAAAGCCAGGAGGTATCGCTGGTCCTGGCGTAGTGTTTGACAATTTCCAGGTAGTTGGCGGTTCTCAGATAAACCACATTGCTTTCACTGAGCTTTGCGTTCAAATGCTCGACATCGCGCCTTATGCAGTCTTTGTCTTTTTTGATGCGGATGCGATCGTACCAACGGTTGACATCGCCCTTGAATACCTCCATTTGATCCAGCTTGCGTACGAACTCCATGCGCAATTTGCGGATTTCCTCCAGTAAGCTCAAACGCTGGCTGAGTGCCTCCCTTGGTAACTCGTCCAGTTTCGCGCTCAGCACGGAAATCCGTTGCGTCAACGGGATGCTACTGTGGGAGGCAAAAATCGCTCGTTGTCTGTAGCGATCCGCTATCAACCAGGCGGTGCTGCTTTGCCCCTCGATCACGGTGCGCTCTTTTCTTGCTTGAGTCAGCGGTTCCAACTCAACCAGCGCGTCGTATCGGCGGGTGGCTGTTTCAATATCGCTGATACACACGGCTTCGACAGCGGGCATCAATGCCGGGCGATTTTCTGCCGCGGCTTCGTGGTATTGGTCGATCGTTTCATTGTTTTTCTTGATTCGGGCATCAAGTTGGTAAGCAAGATCATCGGCTGTCTCGGTCAACTGATGTTGGCGGCGAAATCTTTGATCGGCCCACCAGCGCGGCAACCGTTCGCGAATGACCTGCGGCCAGACCTGATCGAGCGAATCTGCCAGCAGCCCGAACACTTGACCTCCACCAAGCCCGCCGCCTTCGAAGGTCGTCCCGTAGACCCCGAACCAGGTATCCCAATGACCTGTTTCATCCAGGGCAATCGGCTGTTTGTAGGTTTTTTGGGCGTTACCGAACAAGCGCCAATTGCGTGAGTCCTTGCTGAGTTCAACCTGAAAGATGCGCCCTTGGCGCACGATGAAGTCGCCGTCGACATGCCGGTAAATGCCACGGTAGAGGCCGTGAGCGGCTGGCTGCAAACCGCTGAGCGAGATCGGTTTTTCATAGTCGTAACCGGCGAAGCGTGCCACGACATGTCGGGCCTGGCGCTGCGAGATGCCATGCATCGCGGCTCCATGCCTGGCTAACTTATGCAGCTGGCGAGTGCGCGTCAGTGAGCGAGCCGCCTTGGAGCCGACCGAGAATGCTGCTTCACCGGGCAACAGATCCATGGCGGCGTCGATCAGCGACACCAGCATCGATTCGACTTCCGCCAGGCCATCTCCCACCTCYCCGCGCAAAAAGGCCGCCACCGCCTGGTTCGCGCTGGTCCAGGCATCGTAGAGGGCGAAAGCRCTGCCAATGAAAGGCAGCATTCCCATCGCCATTTTTATGTAATTGAAGGCGCGCGGGCCTTTCAAGGCGTGACGCTCCATGTACAGTGCATCGTTGGAGCGGGATGTGCCGCGATGGGCCTCGATCAGGCGCCCCATATGCGCATTGAGCAGATGGGCGGCCAGTGAGGTGGTCGCCGGCCAGCTCACGCCAACACCGATCATTGCGTCGAAGTTTTTCAGCATGGCCTGTTTGATGCGGCTTTCATGAGCCGGCACGCTGCCCTGCAAGGCCCGGCCCGCCAGGTAGGTGACCCATTTGTCATGCAGGCACAGATTGAACAGGGCCTTGCGCGCCGCTTCCAGGCTGTCGTAGTGACGCAGGAATTGGTCGTCGGGGCTGTCGGGCAGGTACAGCAACGTTACGCCGCTGATCTGTTCTTCGATGAAGGTCACGCCCGACAAGGTGACGGAGCCTTCATTGGGCGTGTCCTTGCCACCCGGGGTCAAGCAGGCCGGCAGCAATACGATGCGCTTGCCATCGGCTTTCCACGCTTGGGAGGTGCTTGCGTCGATGGCGATCTTCAGGATATTCAGGTCGTTCTGGTTGATGTGTTGTTGCAGGCGGGCGAATTCGCCTTGCAGCTTCAGCATCAGTGCCCAAGGTTCGATCAGGCTTTCACGGCGATGCTCCCTGACGAAAACGGGCTCGGTGGTCGCCCCCATGAAAGCGTCGTGGATCAGTTGTTCATAGGTCTTGGGCAAATCGAGTTCCGGCAGGACGCGTTTCAGATAGTCACGGGTAATGCCGCTGGTCAGGGTCTGACGCTCGGTTGCATCCGCCGTCGTGACCTCCACCCGCATGAAGCCCAGTTGCAGTGAAAGCGGCTCCAGGTTCATCGACGGGGTGTTGTCGATGTTGAGTTGAGCCAACTCATCCAGGGCCATTTTGCTGCGTGTGGTGCTGGGAATCAGTGCGAGTTTGTAGCCGGAATGTCCAGGCGCGGGATCGAATCGCTTTTCCCATTTCACCGAATCAGGCAAATCGATCTGCACATCGAAACTGCCCTCGATCGAGAAATCCTTGCGCAGACGGGCATGCAAGTGTTTGCGCGTGAAGTCATCGCGCGATTCCAGGGCGATGGTCATCAGCGCGTGGCTGCGTTTCATCGCCGGGATATAGGTCTCGATCAGGCTCCTGAGTMCGTTACGATCGTCCTCGGTCAGTTTGCTGAGCCAGCCGGGCAGGTTGGATGCCAGGGTCGCGCTTTGGCGTTGCTCCTGCAGATGGGCGAAGGCCAGGTTTCTGGCGGCGTGCACTGGAACCTGCAAGGTGGCGAGTGTTTTTTTACGCAATATCTCCAGCTGTTCGTCCCTTTGAGCGTCCGCGGCCGCTCCGACGTGACGCTGGCGAATTGCACCGGCCTGTTCTTCGAAGCCGCTGGTCAATTGATCCAGGCCATACAAGAGCGCGTCGCCGGTGATTTTTTTTAGCAGCACCGTCAGCCCGGTATTTCGATCGTGAATCTTGAATACCTGGCGTTCCAGCTCGCGACGGTTGGCGAACCGTTGCAGGCCACCACCGGTGCCGATCCAGTAGAGCAGCACGCTGTGCGGTGAGTCGGCTTCGGTCAGCGCATCCGCTCGGGTCACGATAAATGCGCCGTTGAGTGCCTGAGTGTTGACCGTGGTCTTGTCGCCGTCCTGTTGGCTCATTGACAGAGTTATGCTGGCCGCCACTGCGTCGGGGCCGGGATCGTCGGGAGTATCCAGCAGGGCCTTGAGCAGACTGCAATCATAGTCGTCCATTTGCTTGAGGGTTGATTGCAGCGCAGCCTCGGCGTGCAATCCAGCCTTATGGGCGCTGTGCAGGGCGGTGAACTCACTCTGGAAGGTGACCAGATCCGCTACTCGCGACCGATTCAGCAAGCCAGAAGCAGCCTTGTCGGCCGCTTGTTCAGCGGTTTCCAGGGCTTTGAGCGAGTCCTTGAACGGTTTCAGGCCCTCACCCTCGCCAGCCTCTTCGATCAGTGTTTCGAGTGCATCGCGCTGTTTTTTCAGTGTCGACTGGCGCAAGGACCAGGGGATATCGGGATAGAGGCTGCCGAACAGTGATGTTTGATCGGTCTCGGCAGCGTCATCGACCCCTTCCAGCTTGGGGGGTGAGGCGAAGACGGTGAGGTGGCTGCGCTGCTGATCGGTCCGGTCAGCCTGGACCAGCGATTGCGCGCCATGCGCCGCCAGCCCGGATTTACCGGGCGTTCCATGACGCAGGGCGGTGACCTGGGACTGCGACAGGTCCGCAAACAGCCCGCTGGCACCCACGACCATAGGGTCTGTCTGGGCGGTGTATTCATAACGAATGTTGTCGGTGGGCAAGCCGGTGGGAACGAGTGTCTGCAGGGACAGCCAGGTTTCCATGTCGCTGCGGGTATTGAATCGCTGGATGGCGACGGGCCGGCTGGGCAGATACAGCCATTGGGCGACCGTTGCCGGGTCCCCCACGCTGATGACCCACGCACCTTTGGGTTTGATTTTGCTGCCGTTGCTCAAGATCAGCGCCAGTTGCTCGGTGTGGACGGGCTGGTTGTCCAGTGTCAGCGCTCCGGCGGGCGGGTCGATGAGCAGTTGCAGGGGTTTGAACTGTTCTGCCGTCAGGGTTTTTCGGGCCAATGCCAAGTGAGCGGCCGCCTCGAAATGTTGACGGTACAGCTGCGTGGCCCGTTCTTTTCGCGACACCGCAGTGCCGGCAGCACGCTTGTCCCAGAAGGTTACCCAGCGTTCGCTGTGTGCCTGTACCGGGTCAAGCGTCTTGAGTCGTTCGAGCATTTGCAGCGGGGTCAGGGACGACAAGGTGTGGGCTTGATCCAGGCCGGTCACTGTGCAGCCCYGATCCAGTGTTGTCTCCAGCGTCGGGTGTTGCAGGACGAAGGCGCAGGCCTGGGTAAAGCTGACAAAATGTTCCGGCTGTTCATCCGTGGCGACGAAGAGCAAGCCGGCCTGTTGCCCGTCCAGATCCAGTTCCTGTTTGAGCAGTTGATCGAGCGTGTCGCGGATTCCCGGACTGTCGGCCATCAGCTCGCGCAAGCCCTGGCTGCTGTCCCGCCAGCGTGCCGAGGCTTTCAGAAACAGGCTTTCGTCGGGGAGGGACGGCAACGGGGAAAAGGGTGGTATGACAGCCTGCGCCGGGAAGGGCAGGTCGAAGAGCAGTCTATCGGTCATGGCAGTATGGCTCGGTGTACGGGGAGCAGTGGATCTACTCCTTGGTTGAGCCATTTAAGGAAACTCCAGCGGGCCATTGGCACTACATAGTTACCGCACCGACCATTCAGCGACATTCATCAAACTGTCACGCAACTGTGGCAGCGCGCTTGAACAAACTTCATCAGACTCGCGCTCTACTGGGGTTCTGCGTTTTGGTGTTTTTTCATGGGCGCYTCATTCTTTTCACGAATCGTATTTTTGGCCGCGTTGTTGTTCGGCCTGCCGTCCTTGGCGGCTTCTCGTTGCGACGTCAATGTTCCGACCGAACGGGTGGATCTGGCCCAGGTAAGCCTGGCGTACCAGAGCATCGGCCGTGCGTCCGATCCGGCATTGCTGCTGGTGATGGGCCTGGGCGGGCAGTTGATTCACTGGCCGGACGAGGTGGTGGTCGCCCTGTGCCAGCAGGGGTTCCGGGTGATTCGTTATGACAATCGCGATGTCGGCCTGTCGACTTGGCGGCAAGCACCGGCCGAAGCCAACCTGACCTTCGAAGTGCTGCGCTACAAACTCGGATTGCCGGTGTCGTCGCCGTACTCGCTGACGGACATGGCTGACGATGGCCTGGGCTTGATGGACGCCCTGCACATCGATCAATTCCACGTGTTGGGCGCCAGCATGGGCGGGATGATCGCCCAGCACATGGCGGCCATGGCGCCGCAACGGGTCGAGAGCCTGACCCTGATCATGACTACCTCCGGCGCCGAAGGCTTGCCGGCACCGAGTGYGGCGCTGGTGCAGTTGTTGTCCCGGCGCGGTGCGCCGAGCCGCGAAGTGGCCCTGGAGCAACAGGCCGACTTGCTGGCGGCGCTGGGCAGCCCGATGGTCACCGATGATCGCCAGGTGCTGCTGCATCAGGCGGCGCTGTCCTATGACCGGGCGTTCAATCCCGAAGGCGTAAAACGCCAGATCATGGCCATTCTCGCCGAACCGAGCCGGGTGACCCTGCTCAATCAGTTGCGGGTGCCGGCGCTGGTGGTGCATGGCACGGCCGACCCGTTGTTGCCGGTGATGCACGGGGTGCATCTGGCGGCGCATCTGCGAGGCAGCCAATTGATCCTGATTCCGGGCCTGGCCCATCGCTTCCAGGAGGCGTTCAAGGCGCCGTTGCTGGCGGCGGTGTTGCCGTACTTGCGCGAGCACCGTGAAGACACTTCGCACTGGGCGCAGATCGAGCCGGTGGCCGATCGTAACCTCCTCTAACCCCCCCCGATCACCTGTAGGAGCGAGCCTGCTCGCGATAGCGGTGTTTCAGCCAACGATGATGTCGACTGATCCGGCGCTATCGCGAGCAAGCTCGCTCCCACAGAATGCATGGTCCATCAGTGGCTCAACCCGTATTTTTTCACTTTGTCGAACAGCGTGGTCTTGGCCATGCCCAGTTCCTGGCTGGCCTGGGTCAGGTTGCCGCCGCTGCGTTGCAAGGCATCGCTGAGCAGGTTGCGTTCGAACGCTTCCACCGCTTCGGCAAAGGCCAGGCCCTGATTGCCACCGCCGGCACCGGTTTTCTTGAACGCCGGCAGGCCCAGGGCAAAGCGCTCGGCAACGTTGCGCAGTTCACGCACGTTGCCCGGCCAGTCGTGGCTCATCAGGTTCGAAACGGTCTGGTTGTCCAGCTCCGGCACCGCGCGGTCGAAGCGCAGGGACGACTGCTGCAAAAAGTGTTCGAACAGTTGCAGGATGTCCTCACGGCGCTCGCGCAATGGCGGCAGTTCCAGGGTCACCACGTTGAGGCGGTAGTACAGGTCGCTGCGGAATTCACCGGCCTTGCTCGACGCGACGAGGTCGGATTTGGTCGCCGCGATCACCCGGCAATCCACCGCTACGCTCTGGTTCGAACCGAGGCGTTCGAGGGTGCGTTCCTGCAACACCCGCAGCAGTTTGATCTGCAAGGGCAGTGG
>NZ_JBGCUL010000089.1:0-10716 GCF_054177685.1 Pseudomonas sp. P5_A2_2 | reverse complement strand
ATGCTCAACTTTTAGCCTGCAACGCCTTGGCCATTTGCAGATGATTTTGCAGTTTTGGCAGGGTCTCTTCGGCGAACGCCTTGATTTCCGGCAGGTCGGTKGTCTGTGCTTCCTGCTGCAATTGATCGATGGCTTCCTGGGTGGTCTTCACCTGACTGGCTGCATAGGCCTCGTCGAAGGTCACCCCATCCATGACTTGTGGCATCAGGGCTTTGGCCTTTTCGACAACCTCTTCGCGTGGAGCGACCGGTAAGTCGAGTTTCTTGGCGATTTTCGCCAGGTGCTGGTTCGCAGTGGTGCGGTCGTTGATGACAACGATGGTGTAGTCCTTGACCTCTTTGGACTCGGATTTCTGGTGCGCCACGCGGCTCGCTTCGATATCGGCGATACCTTTTGCCGAGGCCTCGTCGATGAATTCGGCGGGCGACTGGGCAAAGGCGCTGCTGGCAATCAGGCCCAGCAGCGTGGCAAAACTGGCATTACATAATCGGGTGGCCATCCGGTTCATGGTCGCGCCCTCCTTTTCAAATTCAAACGGGAGCGTTCGCCCCCGCCTCTCAATCAAAACCACCTGCATCCTTTAGCGGGTTTTCTGACCGCCCTTGCGGCTCATGTCGGGTTTCGCCGGGTCTTTATCGACGGTCGTGGTGGTGGTTTTCCCACCCTTGCGACCGGCTTCAGAGGCCTTCGTTCGATCGTTGGCGAAGTTTCCCGAGTTCGAGTTTCTTGAATCAGGCATGATTCTCTTCCTCCTGGTGATGATCGCGGCGAGCTGTAACCCCCATAGAATCTGAAGTTGCGCGTCCCAAAAGGTTTAGAAAATTGCATGGATACCACGACGAACGGTGCCCGGTTTTCAGACCAGTCGCAGGTGATGCTCGCGTTTGGCGCAGTACATTGCCTCGTCGGCATGCCGGAACAATTGCTTCTCTTCGGTGCCGTGATCGGGGTATCGGGCGACGCCGATACTTGGCTGGATGTTCACGCTGTGCCCGTCCAGGCGCAGGGGCTGGACCAGGACCTGACGGATTTTCTCGACCACGATGTCGGTATCGTCCGCAGCGCGAATGCTGTGCAGCAACACCACGAATTCATCGCCGCCGATGCGGGCCACGGTGTCGGTTTCCCGCACGCAACCCTTGAGCCGGTTGGCCACCGCTTGCAGCAGCATGTCGCCGACCGCGTGGCCATGGGTGTCGTTGACGTGCTTGAAGCGGTCGAGGTCGATGTACAACAGCGCCATGCGCCCGCGGTCCTCCCGGGCCACTTGCAGTGATGCCTTGAGCCGGTCGCGCAGCAGTTCACGGTTGGGTAACTGGGTCAGCTGGTCGTACTGGGCCATGTATTGCAGGCGGGCATGCAGTTGTTTGCGCTCGATGGCGGTCGCGACCTGGGCGCAGACGTATTGCAGCAGTTCCTTGTCTTGCTCGGTGTAGCGCTCGCCGCCCGGAATGCTCTTGACGATCAACGCACCGATGGTGCCTTTTTGCGAGTTCAGCGGCACACCCAGCCAACACGGTGCGTTCTGCCCGGTCACCAGCGCTTCGAAGCCGGCAGGCGGTGGGCACTGGTCCGGGGTCAGCAGGATCGGCTGCCCCGTACGGATCACTTCGGTGCACAGGCGCCCGGTCATGGTTCCAGGCTGCTCGGGCTGTGGCTCGTGGTCATCGACGTGATAAGGGAAGTTCAGCTGTGCGCAGTGCTCGTCGTACAGCGCCACGGAAAAATTCAGTGCCGGCAGCCATTCGCCGATGATCATGTGGATGCGTTTGAACAACGCCAGCAGATCCTCTGCCGCATGGGCTGCTTCGGAAATCGCATACAGCGCGGCCTGGCGGGATTCGGCCTGCTTGCGTTCGGTGATGTCGCGGGCCACCGCGATGCGCAACTGATCGTCCTCGGACCAACGTGCAGACCAGAGGATGTGCACCACGCTGCCGTCCTTGCGCAGGTAGCGGTTTTCGAAGTTGAGCTTGGGTTCGCCACCCATGATTTCCCGCGCGGCGTCGAGGGTGCGCTGGCGATCGGCCGGGTGCACCATATCGATCATCGTCTCTCCGATCATCTCATCGGCGCTGTAGCCGAAAATACGCTCGCACGCCGCACTGACAAAGACGAAGCGGCCCTGTTTATCCACCGCACAGACGGCGTCCAGCAACAGATCGATATAGCTTGCCAGTGGCGCGGAATTTCGGTTTTCCATGGTTCAGCGTGGGTGTCCCGATAATGCAGCGCTTATCAATCATCCCTGCCCTGTCGGCCTTGCATCCTTGTGATCATATTCAAGCCTTGTTCGGCATCAGCCCCGGCAACGCATGGACCAGCGCGTTAATGGCGAAACCGATGAACATCACCCCGCACAACCGGGTGATTGCCAGTTCATGACGCTGGTACAAGCTGCGCACTCGCCGAGCACCGACAACGCCAATGAGAATAGCRTAGGCGAGCAACCCGCCGACGAAACTCAGGGCGATCAGCGCCGGCAACATTGACCAGTTGAGCAGTTCCGCGCGGCTCGACAACAGGGCCGTGAACGTCGCCACCGCCACCGGATAGGCCTTCGGATTGGTCAAACCGAACAGAATGCCGTGCCAGAACGGTTGCCGCGCCGGGCCCTGTGGCGCATCAGCGCTGCTGCGCCGGGCGCGCACCGCACGCCAGCCGAGCCAGAACAGGTACAGGCCGCTGAGCACACCGAGCACGTCGAACGCGGTACTGCCGATCTCCCGCGCACCGACAATCGCGATCAGCGCCGTGCTGCACCAGATCACATCGCCAAGCAAATGCCCGCACAGAAACCCTGCCCCGGCCCGTCGCCCATGGGCCGCGCCAATGCCGAACACCGCCAGCACACCCGGCCCCGGGGTGATGCCGTAGATAAAACCCGAGGCAAGCACGGCCATTAGCAACGATGGGGTCATGGGGAGTCCTTTTGAACTGCTTGGTGAATGGTGGCCAGTCTATATCAGGTCTTCAGCTGTCGACTGCCTGATCGCGACAGAAATTCTTCAACGGTGGGTCCCCTGCACGATCCGCTCATTCAGCCAGTTCAACGCCTGATCCCCGCCTCGACGCTTGTGCCAGGCCAGTACAAAGGTGAACGATGGAATGTGAAACGGTGGAGGCACGACAACCAATGAGGACTCATCGATATCGCGCAATCCGCGCGACGCGACGGTGAGGATCAGGTCGGTGCCGCTGATGAGCTGTGGGGCCACGCGCCAATGCGGCAGGCTGATGGCGACACGCCGACGCTCCCGCAAGGCGGTCAGCGCACGCTCGATCTCCGGGGTACCGCTGCCGCGCATTTCCAACAGTACATGGGGCCGAGCCAGATAGGTGGGCAAGTCGAGGACACCATCGGCGGGCAGGCTGTTGCGGTCCACAAGGCAGGCGTAGTGCTCTTCGAACAGCGCTGTGCTGCGCAATTCGTTGGGCATTTCCGGGAATACACCGGCGGCGACATCAATGTCACCGTTGAGCACCCCTTCGAGCATGCTTTCGCGGCTGCCATGGCTGACTTGCAGGTCAATGCCTGGCGCTTCACGGCGCAAGGTTCGGATCAGTCTCGGCAAGACAATGGCGGCGCCATAGTCGGACATCGCCAGGCGGAAGGTCCGCCGGGTGGTCGCGGGATCGAAGGCGTTCGGCGCCAGCAGCGCTTGCACCTGGGCCAGGGCTTCGGCCAGCGGGGCCACCAGTTCCAGCGCTCGCGGTGTCGGTACAAGGCCGGCCCCGGCGCGCACCAGCAGCGGATCGCCAAGCAGGTCACGCAAACGCGCCAGCGCATGGCTGACTGCTGGCTGGCTCAAGTGCAGACGCTCGGCTGCCCGAGTCACGTGTTGCTCGCTGAGCAGGGCGTCGAGGATCACCAGCAAGTTGAGGTCGATGCGTCGAAGATCATTCATTTGCTGCATGTTCTGGATAACAAAACGGAATTTAAATCTGCGCGATGAATACCCTAGAGTCCAGCAAAACCTGTTGGAGCATGAACATGAGTACGTTGCATTGGGCCGGTCTGATAGGGCTGGCGATGATCGCCGGGGCGGTGGTGCCGTTTCAGAGCGCCATCAACGTCAATCTCGGGCGCGGGTTGGGCCATCCGTTGTGGGCGACGCTCGCCTCGTTGCTGGTGAGCGTTGTGGTGTTGTTGCCGATCATCATTGCGATGCGCTTGCCGTTGCCGTCACTGGCGTTCATCAGCAAGGCGCCGCTCTGGATGTGGGCCGGTGGTGCTTTTGGGGTTTGTTTTATTTCCCTGGTGTTGGTGCTGCTACCCAAGCTGGGTGCCGCGGGGTTCATGGCATTGGCGCTGGCGGGGCAAGTGGTGGCGTCGTTATTGCTGGATCACTACGGCTGGTTTGGGTTGGTGGAGCGGCAGGTCACCTTGCCGAAGGTGTTTGGGGTGGCGCTGTTGATGGCAGGGGTGGTGTTGATTCAATTCGGTGCCACACCGAGCAAAACTTTGGTTACGGGGTAAGGCGACAGTGCTGTGGTGCTTGTCAGGCAGTCATCGCGAGCAAGCTCGCTCCCACAGTGATTGTGGTGAATGCAAATAACCTATTCGACGCAGAACCAATGTGGGAGCGAGCTTGCTCGCGATGGCGTCAGCGTTGTCACCACAGACTTCAGACCTTTGATCACAGCCTTCGCCAGCCCCGGCACGGATGCGTGGTCCGTACAGGAACCGGCGTAGCCTGCGAACCGTTTAGAACTTGTCCAGAGTGCGCAACTTCTGCGGCAACCCCCACAGCAACAGCGCCACCGCAATCAGCGCACAGACACCAATGACATACAGCGCCGGCGTGGTGCTGCCGGTCAGGTCCTTGATCCGGCCGACCATCACCGGGCTGACGATGCCGCCGAACTGGCCCAGGGTGTTGATCACCGCAATCCCGCCGGCAGCGCCCGCGCCGGCACCGGCCAGCAGTTTCGGCGGCAGGGTCCAGAAGCTCGGGATGGAGGCGATGATCCCGGCACCGAGCAGGCCCAGTGCGACAATCAGGAAGGTCGTGTGGTTGGCGAAAATCCCCGCACAGAAGAACCCGATCGCACCGACCGCCACCAGACCGGCGACAAACTTGCGGCGCTCGCCGGAAGCATCGGACAGGCGTCCGATCACTACCATGCTGATGGCACCGCAGATGTACGGGATGGCCGTCAGCAAGCCGATCATCACCGGGCTTTCGGTGCCGGCGCTGCGGATCAGTTGCGGCGCCCAGAAGTTCAAGCCGTAGGACGCCACCTGAATCAGGAAATAAATCAGGCCCAAGGTCAGGAAACCCGGAATCCTGAGTGCGGCGAGCAGCGAACCACCGCTCTTGTGCGGCTCATGCTGGGCGATGCGACTGGCCAGCAGGGTCTTCTCCGAAGGCGTCAGCCAATGGGCGTCTTCGATGCGGTCCTTGAGCAGGGTCAGCACCAGCAGACCGAGCCCGATGCACGGCACGCCACCGAGCAGGAACAGCCAGTGCCAGCCACGCATTTGCAGCACACCGTCGAGGTGTTGCAGCACCAGCCCGGAGAACGGCGCGCCCACCAGGCCGGCGAACGCCGACGACAGGAACAGCATCGAGGTGATGCGTCCGCGGTAGTGCTGCGGGAACCACAGGGTCAGGTAATACAGCACGCCCGGGGCGAAACCCGCCTCCATCGCACCGATCACGAAGCGCAGCACGTAGAACTGCCATTCGCTGTTGACGAACACCATGGCCGCCGTGGCCAGGCCCCAGGACATCATGATCCGGGCGATCCAGCGGCGTGCGCCGACCTTGTACAGCATCATGTTGCTCGGCACTTCGAAAATCACATAGCCGACCACAAACAACCCGGCACCCAGGCCGTAAGCGGTGTCGCTCAGGCTCAGGTCGGTCTGCAGCTGAAACTTGGCGAAGCTGATGTTGATGCGGTYGAAAAAAGCGAACAGGTAGCAGACCATGATCAGCGGCATCAGGCGCCAGGCGACTTTGCTGACCAGGGCTTTTTCGGTGTCGTGGCTAACGGCCGGGCTCGCGCCCGCCTCCAGTGCATTAAGGCTCATTGCGGTTCTCCAGGCGGACTTCCCGTGGGTGTCCGATTGTTTTTGTTGTCTGGTTGAGGTGCTTTTTTACTGTGGGAGCGAGCATGCTCGCGATGGCTGAGTCACATCCAACATTGATGTTGACTGACCCACCGCTATCGCGAGCAGGCTCGCTCCTACAGGGGATTGGTGTCAGGTGGGGATCGGATGCAGGTCGCAATTGCGCCCGGCCTTGGCCAGTTGACCGGGTACTTCGTGGCCGAGCAGCGCCGGCAATCCTCGGGACAATTTCAGCAACAGCGGCAAATCGATACCGGTGTGAATGCCGACTTCGTCGCACAGGTTCACCAGATCCTCGGTGCAGATGTTTCCCGATGCTCCCGGTGCAAACGGGCAGCCACCGAGGCCACCGAGGGCCGCATCGAAGCGTCGGGCACCGGCCTCGTAAGCGGCCAGCACGTTGCACAGGCCAAGGCCGCGGGTGTTGTGAAAATGCAGGGTCAGGTCCGCTGGGGACACCCGTTGCAGCACCCGGCGCACCAGCCGGTCGACCTGACGCGGATTGGCCATGCCCGTGGTGTCGGCCAGGGTGATGCCCTGGATGCCGAGTTCCTGATAGGCCTCGACGATTTGCAGTACGCGGTCTTCATCGATCTTGCCTTCGAACGGGCAGCCGAAGGTGGTGGCGACGCTGCCGTTGAGTCGCACAGGACTGTCACCAACGAACTGCACGATCTCGCCGAACGCTGCCAACGAATCATCACAACCCATGCGCATGTTCGCCAGGTTATGAGTCTGGCTGGCGGACATCACCAGGTTCAGTTCATCGGCACTGCACGCCAGTGCCCGTTGCGCGCCCTTGAGGTTGGGGATCAACGCGACATAGATCACCCCCGGTTGTCGGGTAATGCCCTTGAACACCAGTTCACCATCGCGCAGCGCTGGAATGGCCTTGGGCGACACGAACGAACCGGCTTCGATACGGCTGAATCCGGCCTGCGACAGTTGATTGATCAATGCAATCTTGTCGTCGGTTTCAACCCAGGTCGGCTCGATCTGCAAGCCGTCGCGCGGGGACACTTCCTGCACGATCAGGCTATCGGAATAATCGGTGATCATTGCACCACTCCTTCGACTTTCAGGCGCTCTATGTCGGCAACGGTAAGGCCCAGTTGCGCGAGGATGCCGTCGGTGTGCTGGCCCAGACCGGGACCGGACCAGTTCACGCCGCCGGGGGTTTCGGAGAGTTTCGGCACGATGCCCGGCATCTTCACCGTGGCGCCACCGGGCAGCTCGGCATTGAGCAGCATGTCCCGCGCCTGGTAGTGCGGATCGGCGACGATGTCGGCCACCGAATAGATGCGCCCGGCCGGGACTTCGGCGGCCTCCAGCGCGGCCAGTACCTCGTCGATGGGCAGGCTGCTGGTCCAGTGGGTGATGGCGGCGTCGAGCACATTGCTTTTGGCTGCACGCCCGTCGTTGTGGGCGAACTCCGGGGCTTCGGCCAGATCCGGGCGGCCGATGGTTTGCATCAGGCGCTTGTAAATCGGATCGCTATTGCCGGCAATCACCACGTAGGCGCCGTCGGCGGTCAGATAGGTGTTGGACGGCGCGATGCCCGGCAAGGCGCCACCGCTGCGCTCACGCACATGGCCAAGCATGTCGTATTCCGGCACCAGGCTTTCCATGACGTTGAACACGCTTTCGGCCAGGGACACGTCAACGATTTGCCCGCCGCCCTGCCCGGTCTTGACCCGCAGCAATGACATCAGTGCGCCGATCACCGCGTGCAGCGACGCCAGGGAATCGCCAAGGCTGACGCCGACCCGCGCCGGCGGCGAACCGGGCGTGCCGGTGGTGTAGCGAATACCGCCCATGGCTTCGCCGATGGCACCGAAACCCGGACGATCGCGGTACGGGCCGGTCTGGCCATAACCGGAAATCCGCACCAGCGTCAGGTTGGGGTTGAGCGCATGCAATACGTCCCAACCGAGGCCGAGTTTCTCCAGGGCGCCGGGGCGCAGGTTTTCGATCAGCACATCGGCGCTGGTTGCCAGTTGCTTGACCAGTTCGATGCCTTCGGGGGATTTGAGGTTCAGCGCCAGGGACTTCTTGTTGCGCGATTGCAGGTACCACCACAGCGAGGTGCCTTCGTGCAGCTTGCGCCATTTGCGCAAGGGATCGCCCTGGCCCATGGCTTCGATCTTGATCACCTCGGCGCCGAACTCGGCCAGCATGCGCGCCGCAAACGGCGCGGCGATCAGCGTGCCGATCTCGATCACTTTGATCGCACTCAAGGGGGCAGTCATCGCGGGGTACCTCTTGTTCTTGGAATATGCGCCAAGGCTAGAGGACAGGGGGCTCGGGAATCCAACCTTCAGTTGGCAACGAGCGTTCGCGAAATGCGAACGCTCTGGAAGATTGTCGTGACCTGTAGTCCGTCATCGCGAGCAAGCTCGCTCCCACAGGGATCTTCGGTGTTCGCACAACTTGTGCTTCACATTGCCCACTGTGGGAGCGGGCTTGCCCGCGATGGGGCCAGCGCTACCAGCCGGGATCTTTCAGACATCCCCCCGCAAATGCTCAAACAACATCCGGCTCACCGGCGACAGCAACGCCTCATCGCGCACCACCAGGATCAACGCCCGGTCCGACCATTCGTCCGTCAACGGCACCGCGTGCAAACCCAGTGCCCGGCCAAACAATTCATAGGCCCGCTGCGGAAGGATGCCAATCCCCATGTTGGCCTGGATCATGCGGCACATGGCATCGAACCCTGGCACATGAATGCGCACCCGCAACACCTTGCCGGCCTCCCGGGCCGCGGCATGGGTACGCATGTTGATCGAACTGGCGGCATGCAAGCCAACGTAATCGCTGTCCAGCGTATCGGCGAATGCCAGGCTCGAACGGCTCGCCAGCGGATGATGGGGCGGCATCAACACCACCAGTTTGTCCTGGCGATACAGCACGCTGTGCAGGCCTTTGATATCACTGTCGATGGAACAGATCCCGAGGTCGGCCACCCCGTCGAGCACGCCTTGAATCACCCCGGCGCTGGGGCGTTCTTCGAGGTCGGTCTTGACCTGTGGGTGACGCTCGGAAAAGTCCCGCAGGTCCTCGGGCAAAAACTGAATGATCGCCGACAGGTTGGCGAGCATCCGCACATAACCGCGTACACCGTGGCTGTGCTCGCCCAGTTCAAGGCCCATTTTCTCGACGTTGAACAGCATCTGCCGGGCATGGTGCAGCAGGGTTTCACCGGCAGGCGTCAGGGACATGCCCTTGGCCTGGCGCACGAACAGGCTGATGCCCAGTGCCTCCTCCAGCTCCATCAAGCGCTTGCTCGCCGCCGAAACGGCAATCGCTTCGCGCGAGGCGGCACGAGTCAGCGTGCCCTCTTCATGCACGGCGACGAACAATTGCAGAGTGATCAGGTCGAGACGGCGGATCAGGCTTTTTTGCAGCATCGGGTACTCGGCGAAGTCGGCTCAGACAGAATCGCAGCATAGCGTTCTTCGCCCGCGTCGTGCCGTGGTCCGGGCACCCGGTCGTGATAAAGTCGCCGCCCAAAGACCTTTTGCCGTGAGACGAAGACCGCAATGACCGATTTCCAGGATGTCGATGCCCAACTTGAAGACTGGAACGCCTTGYGCAACACCGCTTCGTTCAGTGGTTTGCTGGTGGGCAWCGGCGCCAGTCGCGCGGTGTGGGACGATTTCGGCTACGAGTCGCTGTTCGAAAACGCCCGCACCGTTGAAGAAAAACCCTTGAGCCCGTCCGAGCTGAGCGTGTTCGATGCGCTGCAGACCCGCAGTTTCGAGCAGGTACTGAGTGCACTGAAAACCACCAGCCGGGTTAACAAGGCCCTGGCTGTCAGCTCCGCCGCCCCGCGCAATCGCTACTACGCGATCAAGGAAGCGCTGATCAACACCGTGCATGCGGTGCATATCCCGTGGCGGCTGGTGGTGCCCTCGACGCTGGCAACCATCAATCAGGAACTGGCCAGTTATCGCACGGTGTTCACCACCAATTACGACCTGCTCAACTACTGGGCGGTGCAACAGCAGCCCGAGGCGATCACCGATTTGTTCCAGGGCGCAGAACCCGGTTTCGACCTGAGCGACACGGCCACCGACAAAACCCGTTTGCTGTACCTGCACGGCGGTCTGCATCTGGTGCGCAACCAGGACGGCACGGCGCGCAAGCTGATGTCGACCGAGGGCACCTTGCTGGGCAGTTTCGCCATCAACAACACGATCAAGACCCTCGACGACGTGCCGCTGTTCGTCAACGAAGGGCCGAGCGCGGACAAGCTCAAGACCATCCGCAGTTCGGACTATCTGTCGTTCTGCTACGAGCAACTACTCGGTCACGGCCAGGCACTGTGCATCTTCGGCCATGCGTTGGGGGAGCAGGACAGTCATATCATCCACGCCTTGCGCCTGGCGAAGCCGCAGGTGGTGGCGATCTCGATCTATCCGCGCAGCAAGGCATTCATCCAGCACCAGAAGCGGCATTACGCGAAGGTGTTTGAGGGGACGGGTGTGGAGTTGCGGTTTTTTGATTCCAAGAGCCATGCGCTGGGTGGCCCGAAGCTGGCGGTTCCGGTCGAGGTTTAGCGGCGACGCGGCTGCCGCCATTGTCGGATCGCATTACCCCTGTGGGAGCGAGCTTGCTCGCGATGAGGCCATTAC
>NZ_JBGCUL010000088.1:0-10858 GCF_054177685.1 Pseudomonas sp. P5_A2_2 | reverse complement strand
GCCCTCATCGCGAGCAAGCTCGCTCCCACAGGGGTTTGTAGTGAGGCAAAAATTGTGGTGTGAACGAGCTGTTCAAATAATCACCAATTACCTTGCGCCTCCCTCGCCCCTTCTCTACAATTGCGCCCCTTGCTGTGATGGCAGGCACCAACGTGTCTAGCGTCCGCAAGTCCATAAGTGTCATTCACTCCTTGTCTGACCGCTTTTGAGCGGCAGGCTACAACCCGTAAGGAGCATTCATGCGTCATTACGAAATCATCTTTTTGGTCCACCCGGATCAAAGCGAGCAAGTCGGCGGCATGGTTGAGCGTTACACCAAGCTGATCGAAGAAGACGGCGGCAAAATCCACCGTCTGGAAGATTGGGGCCGTCGTCAACTGGCCTACGCAATCAACAATGTTCACAAGGCTCACTACGTGATGCTGAACGTTGAGTGCACTGGCAAGGCCCTGGCCGAGCTGGAAGACAACTTCCGCTACAACGATGCAGTGATCCGTAACCTGGTCATCCGTCGCGACGAAGCCGTTACCGGCCAGTCCGAGATGCTCAAGGCTGAAGAAAACCGCAGTGAGCGCCGTGAGCGTCGCGACCGTCCTGAGCACGAAGGCGCTGAAAGCGTTGACAGTGATGACAGCGACAACAGCGATAACGCTGACGAGTAATCCACGGACCTTTTAAGGAGCCTATCAAATGGCACGTTTCTTCCGTCGTCGTAAATTCTGCCGCTTCACCGCTGAAGACGTGAAAGAGATCGATTACAAAGATCTCAACACTCTGAAAGCCTACGTATCCGAGACCGGCAAAATTGTTCCAAGCCGCATCACCGGTACCAAAGCTCGTTATCAGCGTCAGCTGGCCACCGCTATCAAGCGCGCCCGCTTCCTGGCCCTGCTGGCCTACACCGACAGCCACGGCCGCTGAGACCGGGCAGTCGACACGTAGCAAAGGATTGAATGCATGCGGGCCATAGCTGAGTTCATCATGCGCGGCCGTATGCAGGCCACTCTCGTAGTGGCTGGATGCGCGGCGATGCCGTTGTTGTATTGGTTGGGTGCTGCCGCCGGATGCCTTGTGCTCCTGCGGCGCGGATTGAGGGACGCCTTGGGCGTTCTTGCTCTGGGACTGCTGCCGGCATTGGCCTGGTGGCTTTACTCCGATGACCCACGGGCACTTCTGGTGCTGCTGGGGTCTGCGAGCCTTGCGTTGGTTTTGCGCGCAAGCGAGTCCTGGAACCGCGTGCTGCTGGTCAGCATAGCGATGGGAGTGGTGTTTTCAGTGGTGTTGGGGACAGCTTTTGCTCCCCAGATCGAGATGCTGGCGCAGGCTTTGATCAAGGTCATGCCGTCGCTACTCGGTGACGTCTACCAGAAGTTGTCGGTAGACGAACAAGCGCGTTTCGCGTCCCTGATTGCACCGGTCCTGACCGGCCTGATTGCGGCGTTGTTGCAAATCGTCAGCTTGCTGAGCCTGCTTGTCGGGCGCTACTGGCAGGCGTTGTTGTACAACCCGGGCGGTTTTGGTCGCGAGTTTCGCGCCATCCGCTTCCCGCTGTTGCCGGCGATGTTGCTGCTGGCGTGCATGCTTCTGGGGCCGAACATCGGTCCGCAGATGGCCATGTTGACGCCGTTGTGCAGCGTACCGCTGGTGTTCGCCGGGCTGGCCCTGATTCACGGGCTGGTGGCGCAGAAGCGACTGGCCAGGTTCTGGCTGGTGGGGTTGTACGTGACGCTGTTGCTGTTCATGCAACTGATCTATCCGTTGCTGGTGGTCCTGGCCATCGTCGACAGCCTGATTGATTTTCGCGGTCGTTCGGCACCGAAAGATGCCGATAACGCGAACGGTGAAGGTTAAAAGTTAAGAGGATTTTCACATGCAACTGATCCTTCTGGAAAAAGTCACCAACCTGGGCAACCTGGGTGACAAAGTGAACGTTAAGGCTGGTTACGGTCGTAACTACCTGCTGCCTTACGGCAAAGCTACCGCTGCGACCCCAGCCAACCTGGCTGCGTTCGAAGAGCGTCGTGCCGAGCTGGAAAAAGCTGCAGCAGATCGTAAATCGTCGGCTGAAAGCCGCGCTGCCCAACTGGCCGAGCTGGAAGTGACCATCACTGCCACCGCTGGCGACGAAGGCAAGCTGTTCGGTTCGATCGGTACTCACGACATCGCTGACGCACTGACCGCCTCTGGCGTTGAAGTGCAGAAGAGCGAAGTTCGTCTGCCGAACGGCACCATCCGCAACGTAGGCGAATTCGACGTAGCCGTGCACCTGCACGCCGAAGTTGAAGCCACCGTACGCGTTGTCGTGGTAGCAGCTTAAGCAGCACTTGTCGGCTGGCACCCTCGGGTGCTTGCCGGTAACATCGGGCACGATCCTGTTTACAGGTCGTGCCCTTTGTCTTTCTGGTAGCWCCTGTTTTTCAACCCCTGCTTTTTCTAAACAACCAAGTGGCCATGAACGATATCTCCGCTCCTGAGCAATACGATCTGCAAACCGCCGCGCTAAAAGTGCCGCCGCATTCCATCGAAGCCGAACAGGCTGTACTCGGTGGTCTGATGCTGGACAACAACGCCTGGGAACGCGTGCTCGATCAAGTCTCCGACGGCGATTTCTATCGACATGACCACCGTCTGATTTTCCGTGCGATCGCCAAGCTGGCCGATCAGAACATGCCGATTGACGTCGTGACCCTGTCCGAACAGCTGGACAAGGAAGGTCAGACTTCACAGGTCGGCGGTCTCGGTTACTTGGGCGAATTGGCGAAAAACACCCCGTCCGTCGCCAACATCAAGGCCTATGCGCAGATCGTTCGCGCGCGGGCGACTTTGCGCCAGTTGATCGGCATTGCTACGGAAATCGCCGACAGTGCGTTCAATCCGGAAGGGCGCACTGCTGAAGAGATTCTCGATGAAGCTGAACGGCAGATCTTCCAGATCGCTGAAGCCCGGCCGAAAACGGGTGGTCCGGTCAGCGTCAACGACCTGCTGACCAAGGCCATCGACCGTATCGACACCTTGTTCAATACCGACAACGCCATCACCGGCCTGTCCACCGGCTATACCGACCTCGACGAAAAAACCAGCGGCCTGCAGCCGGCCGACCTGATCATCGTCGCGGGTCGTCCGTCCATGGGTAAAACCACCTTTGCGATGAACCTGGTGGAAAACGCCGTGTTGCGCAGCGATAAGTGCGTGCTGGTTTACTCGCTGGAAATGCCAGGCGAATCGCTGATCATGCGTATGTTGTCGTCCCTTGGCCGCATCGACCAGACCAAGGTCCGTGCGGGTCGCCTTGACGACGATGACTGGCCGCGCCTGACTTCAGCGGTCAATCTGCTTAACGATCGCAAGCTGTTCATCGACGATACCGCCGGTATCAGCCCCTCGGAAATGCGTGCCCGGACCCGGCGCCTGGTGCGTGAGCACGGCGACGTGGCGCTGATCATGATCGACTACCTGCAATTGATGCAGATTCCGGGTTCCGGTGGTGATAACCGGACCAACGAGATTTCCGAAATCTCCCGTTCCCTGAAAGCCCTGGCCAAGGAATTCAACTGCCCGGTAGTGGCGCTGTCCCAGCTCAACCGTTCCCTGGAGCAACGACCGAACAAACGCCCGATCAACTCCGACTTGCGCGAATCCGGAGCGATCGAGCAGGACGCCGACGTCATCATGTTCGTGTACCGGGATGAGGTTTATCACCCGGAAACCGAGCACAAGGGTATCGCCGAAATCATTATCGGCAAGCAGCGGAACGGTCCGATCGGCACGTCACGGCTGGCGTTCATCGGCAAATACACCCGATTCGAAAATCTCGCGCCAGGCAGTTACAACTTCGACGACGAATGACAGCCGGCCGAAACGATTCGGCCAGCTGCATCGATACTTGAACGACGTTCTCACTGCGTGGGCGGGAGCTCATCTCCAGACGTGTTGCTGGCGAGATGACCATCGATAGTCGAAGGTAGTTGAAGTTCTTGCCGCGTCACGGCCTGGATCAACGTCGCTTCTGTAATCGCAAGCTGTGCCTGCACATCATCGGACTGGGCATTGTATTCAGACTCAGCCAGCTGCCCTTGGAACTTCTGGTTGTCCAGTATCGCCTGCCGATCCTGAAACGGCTGACGATTCGCGTCGAATTGCGACTGATATTTGTGAGTGATGAAGTCCTGCCAGAAATCCATGGACACCAGTGCCTGAAACTCTTCGGGCGAACCGTCCAGCGCAACGACTTTTCGATAGGCCGCATCGAGCATTGTCGGGTGCACGTTGGCCATTCCGATGTAGCTGAGTGTTTCCGGCTGAAACGGCAATTGCAACCGGTCCTTGAGGCCAAAGCGATAGGCCATCGTCATTTCATGGGGATCGTGTATTCGATTGAGATGGAATCTTCTCTGCTCTGCGGATGTCGTCGGATCGCTGGCCATTGCCCTGCTGGACTCCAGGTCAGCCGCCGCGATGTCGTCGACCTGTCTCAGCCGAAACAGCCCTTTGGATAAATCCACCAGTGGTGTCCCGTTCAAATCGAGTTTGGCCTGGATACGCGCCTTGTGACTGATTGCCAGGATTTGCAGATCGGTGAAGGTGGCAGCTGCAAGGTCAGTGCATCCCGCTTCGCAYGCGCGATCGAACAGCTCCCTGCGCAAGGCTCGCGACTGTGGATTGTTTTCGGTAATGACATCGATCACTTCCCAGGCTTGTCGCCGAAAATCAGGATGGCCGATGCGACTGCGAATGATGTTGAAGAAGCCGTCCGAGCCCTGCTGCTCACGCAACATGCGCCATTGCTCCCTTCTGGCTGAGACCTGGTCGGCGGACAATCCTGTGATCCACGCCGGGTGCATCTCTACCGCGCTCGTCGCGGGCTCGGGCTGCCTCGTATGGACGGAAGACGTTGTGAGCAGGTTGGGTTCGCGGATCAGCGGTGTTCCGGCAGCGGTCAGTCGCTCACTGTATGTTGCCAACTGCACGTGGGTGGCATCAGACAGCGGATTGTTGGTTATCAGCGTGCCGCTATTGACCTGTACCGAATGCGCCAGCCGATCCGCGGTCGGTGCGGTGACGAAGTCGGGAATCGTTGTGATCTGATTGTTGCTCAGATCGATATCGGTCAGGCGGGGTTGGTCAAACAGACCGGTCGGCCAGGCATTGATACCTGTATTCGCCAGGCTGGCCGTGCGTATATCCGATATCAGACTGAAGTCGGGGAGTACACCTAATTGGGGGTTGTCATGCAGCCATAACAATCTGAGTGTTGTTCGGCTGAAAAGGATCCGCGCGGTCTCGGTGTTCAGTTGCAGTTGGTTTTTTTGCAGGAACAGGCGCGTCATTGCATGCATTTCTCCCACTGCGGGGGGTAAGTCCCTGAGCCGGTTGTGCGACATATCCAGCCAGCGTAAGTGACGAAAGCGGGTCAGGAAACCTTCAGGGGAAGCCGTCAGGTTCATGTTGTTCAATCTGAGTGATCCAACGTGGCTGAAGTCGACGCTCAGATCCGGCAGGGTCGGCAATATCAGTCTTCCGAGATTCAGTTCCCAGCCGATCGGCGTTCCGTCGGCGGCGAGTTTTTGATTGCCTTCCCGTCGCCAGCAACTGATGATTCGATCCCGGGCCTTGGTTCGGTGACTGCGGGTCTGGGCGTTGATCTGTAACTGATTGGCACGAATGTAACCTTGGCGATTGCCTCCACCCGAGTACACCCAGGCGTCAAGCTGGCTTGTCAATACGCTGAACTCTTGCTCCAACCCGTTCAATTTGCGTGAGAAAACTCCTTTCTCATGGCTCCATATGTATTCCCTGCATTCCTTGATACCTTTTTGCGGATACAGTTCGCGGTAACGCTGTGCCCAAGAGTTTTCGCTATCAAATGCTTTGGAATAGGCAGGGGCCATCAGTTCCGGGTGAGCCTCGTTCAGCCGTCGCCAGTAGCCGTCGAATTTTCTCCAATACTGGGAAGGGAATTCGTTGCCCTCGAGCCGCGTGACAGCATTGATCCGGGCGACTGTTTCCAGATGTTCAGGAGCGGGGTTGAGGTTGGCCTGGGGCACTTCACGTAACCGATTGTTGCTCAAATCGATGCCCGTCAACGCGGTCTTGTCCAGTAATCCTGTCGGCCATTGACCAATCTGCGTGTTCTGCAGATTGACGGAGTTCAACTCGGACATGGCACTAAAGTCGGGTGCTATCTGCAGCGGGTTATTGGAAAGATCGACTACCTTGAGTTGGCTCAGGGCGCTCAGTGTCGAAGCGCTTTGCGCATCCAGTGTCATGTTGCTGGAGGTCAGGCTCAGGTAGCTCAGCTTTTTCATTTCGCCAATGCTGGGGGGAAGCCTCTCGACCTGGGAGTGGGCAATGCTCAACGATTCCAGGTTGGGAAAATTCGACAGGAAGGTATTGGAAGCGTCCGACCAGTTGACTGAATCCATACTGAGCATTTTGACGTGACTGAAATCCGCTGTCAGAGCCGGAAGTGCTCCGTTTACGGATGGCAGCCTTAATGTTGTCTCCGAACCTTCAAGCCAGCAGCCCTTGATTATTCTGGCGAGACGTTTCACCTGGATTTTTTCTGCGTTGGCGGTGCTGGATGAACCGGGTTGACTGTCGGCTATGTAGCGCTCCAGCTGTGTTTCCAATAAATCGAATGCCTGAATGCGTCGGGCGATCTGCGCTTCAGCGCCATCACCCAGGCCGATCAGATACTCCCTGGCAGCTCCTTCGTTCTTATCAGGGTACATCCGCTGCACTATCGCGACCTCGGGGATATCGCCGTCGATCCTGAACGCACCGGGTCGGGTGGTGGTGCTCAGGTCGGGATATTCGGCCGCCACGCGTTGCCAATACAGTTCAAAGGATTTCCAGTAACCGACAGGGAATCGATTGYCTTCAAGTAGCGTAACTCCGTTGATTCGGGCGATGGTTTCGAGTTGATCGGCCGTCGGGTTCAGGTTTGCCTGAGGAACTTCGCGCAGCTGGTTGTTGCGCAAGTCGACGATTTCCAGCTTGGCCTGATGTTGCAGGCCCGTGGGCCACTGATCCAGTTGCGTGTTGCTCAGGTTAAGAGCCTTGAGTTCGGACATGGCGCTGAAATCAGGCATTGTCCCAAGGGGATTGCTCGACAGATCGATGTTTTCCAGCTTGCTGAGCGCGCTCAGCTTTGCGCTTGTTTGCTCATTGAGCTGAATACGGTTCGAACTTAGATTCAACGTGCTCAGATCGGACATTTCAGCCACGGCGGCAGGCAGTTTATCCRGGGTGGAGCGGGTCACCGTCAGATGTTCAAGGCGGGAAAAGCCAGTGAGGAATGTGTCGACCGTGTCCGACCAGGTGATGTCTTTCAGATCCAGCGTCCGGACATGGCTGAAATCAGCGTTCAACGCTGGAAGGGTTCCATTCCCAGGCTGCAGCTTGAGCGTTGTCCCGGTCTGCTGACGCCAGCAGCGCTTTATCTCTTGGGCGACTTGTTCCGCCCAGCGTTTTGTTGGTTCTGGCGTCGATGAGGCGGACGACTGTGTGATCCAGGATTTCAGTTGGTCCTTGAGCGTTTTGTACTCGGTTTTGCGGCGGGCCAAACCGCCATCGACGTCGTCTCCCAGCGATCGGACAAGTGCTTTGATCTGCTCCGTGTCGAGGGATGGGTACAAGTCTGCGGCACGAGATTCCGGGCTGCGCAGTCGGTCGAAAGCCGATAACAGTCTGTCTTTCAGGCCTTGACGAGCAGGGCGATCAGGTTCGCTACGCATCATCCCGCCCGCGCCGGGCACCTTGGTTCCCACCCAGCCGTCCAGTACATCGTAAACCACGGGCTCCGACCTTCCCGGGCGTGTCGCGACATACAGGTTGCGGTTGTCCAGGGCGACGGGATCCTCTGTGCGGACGACGCGCATCACCGCAGCCTGCGGCGAGGAAGCCTCAAGATCATGCAGGACTTGATAGGCGCGGTCTTCAATGACCACGTAGAGTTTGCCATCGTGTCGATAGAGCCCGTCGCTGCCCGGTTCGGAGCCGGTGAAGTCCAGGCTTGTGCGAAAGGCTTCCAGGCGGGTATTGGTCARCGGGTAGGTCGTTGGCTCAACGTCATCCAGCGAATACCAGAGCGTGCTCTCGGGATCGCGCACGAGCACCGGGCCTGAYGCTTGCAGTTCGCTCGGCAGYTTGGCCCGGTACAGGCCGGTGTCCGGATCCGCAGTGATATGYACGATGCCRCCRCSCGGCACATCGACATACTGGCGTCCCTTGAACGTYCTGAAACCCAGGGCGTCGGGTGCGGGAAGCTGAGCCGCCGAGGCGAGCCAATAATGCTCCAGCGGACGCGGTGTCGACGGGAGGGCAGGCACTGGAGCGGAAGGTAACTCGCTGGCCGTTACGGGCGGTGCTGGCGTGATGGCATCGAGGTCGACATTTCCCGGTGTCCCGGTCCCCTTGGGAGGGATTCGTGGATTCRTCGTGACTGGCAAGCCGAAATCGATACGCGGCAGGGTGTCGGGCAACGGGGTGTGTCCGTCCGAGGGCAGCTTGGGATGGGGGTGGACATCGACGGTGACTRTGCYTTTGGGTGGCGGTTTGGGTGACATGGGTTTTCATCCTTGAGYGRTTGCCGCATCRGCYTCCATRAAYGGGATGMTGAAGGGGCATTCGGCGTCATTGCCGGTTTTTTGATTGACGGTTTCGTGGAGCCTCTATTGGTTCGCGATTTTTTTAGCAGGAAAATCACGGCGAAGAGCGGTACATATATATTCAACAGCGATCGGCCGGCGCGCACCGCCGGCCAATTGCAATGGCCTTACGCGGTCAGGTCAAAAATCCGCTGCGCCGTCCGGCCATCAATCGTATGGCGCCAGATGGCGATGTGCTCTCGACCGGCCTGTTCGTCCCGGCGCTGGGCTGAAATACCTGTTCCGCTCTGCTCGAGGGTTTTGAGATGACCGCCCTTGTCCATGAAGTTCAACGCAAGGCTGTCGTTCTTTTCGTAGTGGAAATGGGCATGCCACAACGGCTCTCCGGTGTGGCTGTCATTGAGTGAGTAAATGTCGAGAAAGTGTTTTTCCTTACCTTTGCCACGCGCCACTCGGTTATGGGTTTTCACCGCGCTGATGTGCCCCGCGCTGATCAAGTACGCCAGTCGGTCCGCACTCAGAAAGGTTTTGTCCTTGTAGAGCCGGATGCGGATGTCCTCGCCTTCCGCGCGTAGACGCTGACTGTCGTGCCTCAGGCGCTGGACGAGGCCGTCGATAGTCTCCCCGGTCGGATTTGGAGCGTGTTCGAGCTGTCGGGCCAGATCGTCGAGCGTTTCGGCCTTGCCGCCGAGAAATTCGACGATATTGGTGGCGTTGCGTTTGGCCCGTTCATCCCGCCTGGCTTTGCTCAGGTGCACCTCGAACCGGTCCAGCCGCCGGGTGGCTCGTGCCATCAGCTCGGGCAGCGCTCTGGTTTGTTCGGAGCGTATTCGATGCCATTCTCCCTCCCGCTTTTCGTAGGTTCGCAAAACCTGCGCCGAGTTGTTGGGATCGATCACGTCGATCAGCTCTTCGCCCGTCACGGTGCGACGCGGTTGACCGACACTGATCTTGTAGACACCGTGGTGTTTGGCGCGAAACATTCGTCTGGGCTTGGGAGCGGGCCCGGTCCTGTTTTGTGGCGGGATGAAGTCGAAATCAATCGACTCATCCTGTGCCGATCGCGCCGAGGTATTTTTCCGGTCTCGGTGTTCGCGCGCTATTTGATGTTCGACGGCATTTTCGAAGGCCTGGATGGCTTCTGTAATTTCTCGCCGAGAGTTGGCTTGTGGGGAGTCTGGCGGCAGGTCGAGATGCTCATACGAATCCCTGGTTGCCGCGCTTTGGTCGAGCAGACCGGTCAGCGCCGCAATGCGAGCATCAGCGGGAATGCTCTCGATCCCGCGGAATGCGGTCGCGACCTCGATAAAAGAGTGCGCCAATTGCACCGCTTCGAAGTCACTGTTATTTGGGTCGTCCGTCAGCAATCGGCTTCGGGCTTCGACCCAGCTGGCGGTTACTTCGTGAATCTCCTTCGCGTCATAACCCAGGGCAGTCAACTCGAGCTCCGAGGAGCGCGACTTTTTCTGAATCTCATGCGCAATTTTCTCGCTCTTTTCCAGGAGGTTGCGTTTATTCATCAGGTAGTCGGCGGTGGCCCGATAGGTAGTCGGGTCATTGGCTGGCCGAATTTCCAGGGATCTGCGCACATCCATGGCAGCAATGAGCCGGTCGTAAGCTGCAAGGTTAAGCTCCCGAAGTTCATGCAGTTCGTTTCTATAGACGCCGTTTGCTTTAACAAGAATCAGCCAATCGTGTTCGTCGACGTACTTGGTGACCATATTTTCCAATAAAGCGAGTTCTCGGCGAATTTGCACTTCCAAAAGTATCAGAGCCGTTCTTTCACCTTCCGTGCCGACAGTTCTATCCCAGCTAGACGTCAGTTGAAGTCTCTTCTGTCTGGCCGTCTCAAGTATGGCGGCCTCTGTATACAATTGCGCTATTCCCGCGGCAAACTTGTTTTGCACGGTATTTTCTCTTCCCGCCCGCATTCCGCCCGCGCCAAAGACAGCGATTCCCACCCAGCCGTTCTGCCTGTCGAAAACAATCGGCTCTGACCTCCCGGGGCGCGTCGCGACATACAGGTTGTGGTCGTCCAGGGCGATGGGATCCTCTGCCCGGATGATGCGCATCACCGGAGCCTGCGGCGAGGAGGCCTCAAGGTCATGCAGGACCTGGTAGGCGCGGTTCTGGATGACCGCGTAGAGTTTGCCATTGTGCCGATAGAGCCCGTCGCTGCCCGGTTCGACGCCGGTGAAGTCCAGACTCGTGCGAAAGGCTTCCAGGCGGGTATTGGTCAACGGGTAGGT
>NZ_JBGCUL010000087.1:0-10882 GCF_054177685.1 Pseudomonas sp. P5_A2_2 | reverse complement strand
CTTGTTCCGGGCTGATCAGCACGTCCACCGGAATCGCTTCATTCTGGAACAATTGCTCTTCGCGGGTCAGGTACGCGGCTTCGCGAACCCGGGCGATTTTGGTCGGGGTGTGGAACAGGGTGTGGGCGACCTGGCAGGCGACCATGTTKGTTTCATCACTGTTGGTCACCGCGACCAGCATGTCGGCATCATCCGCTCCGGCTTGACGCAACACAGTCGGGAATGAGCCACGACCTTGTACCGTGCGGATGTCCAGGCGGTCGCCGAGATCGCGCAGGCGTTCGCCATCGGTATCGACCACGGTGATGTCGTTGGCTTCGCTGGCCAGGTGTTCCGCCAGTGAACCGCCCACCTGCCCTGCTCCGAGGATGATGATTTTCATCCAGTCACTCCATTGAATCCGTTTAACCGCGAGCGGCGGCGATCTTGATCAGCTTGGCGTAGTAGAAACCGTCGTGGCCGCCTTCCTGGGCCAGCAACTGGCGACCATGGGGCTGCTTGATGCCGGCTGCCGTGGCGAGGTCAAGCTCACGAGCACCCGGCGTGCGGGCGAGGAAGGCTGCGATGACTTCGGTGTTTTCGGTCGGCAGCGTGGAACAGGTGGCGTACAGCAGAATGCCGCCCACTTCCAACGTGTTCCACATGGCGTCGAGCAATTCGCCTTGCAGCACCGCCAACGCGGCGATGTCGTCGGGTTGGCGGGTCAGCTTGATGTCCGGGTGACGACGAATTACGCCAGTAGCCGAGCATGGCGCATCCAGCAGGATGCGCTGGAATGGCTTGCCGTCCCACCACGCCTGAGTGTCGCGGCCGTCGGCGGCAATCAGTTCGRCGCTCAGCTTCAGACGTTCGAGGTTTTCCCGCACCCGCACCAGGCGCTTGGCTTCCAGGTCTACCGCCACGACGCCGGCCAGTTTGGGCTCGGCTTCGAGGATGTGGCAGGTCTTGCCGCCCGGAGCACAGCAGGCGTCGAGCACCCGTTGGCCGGGGGCCAAGTCCAACAGATCAGCGGCCAGTTGCGCGGCTTCGTCCTGCACGCTGATCCAGCCATCGGCGAAACCCGGCAGGCCGCGCACGTCGGTGGCGGCTTCGAGCACGATGCCGTCGCGGCTATAGACACACGGCGTGGCGGCGATACCGGCATCTGTCAGCAAACCGAGGTAGGTATCGCGACTGTGATGGCGACGGTTGACCCGCAGGATCATCGGCGGATGCGCGTTGTTGGCGGCGCAGATGGCTTCCCATTGCTCCGGCCAGAACGCCTTCAGGGATTTCTGCAGCCAGCGAGGGTGAGCGGTGCGCACCACCGGGTCACGCTCCAGCTCGGCGAAAATCGTTTCGCTTTCGCGCTGAGCATTACGCAACACAGCGTTGAGCAGAGCCTTGGCCCAAGGCTTTTTCAACTTGTCGGCGCAACCGACCGTCTCGCCAATCGCGGCATGGGCCGGGACACGGGTATAGAGCAACTGATAGAGACCGACCAGCAACAGCGCCTCGACATCGGCATCGGCGGCCTTGAACGGTTTCTGCAGCAGCTTGTCCGCCAGCGCCGACAAGCGTGGCTGCCAGCGCGCGGTGCCGAACGCCAGGTCCTGGGTGAAGCCGCGATCACGGTCCTCCACCTTGTCCATCTGCGTTGGCAGCGAACTGTTGAGCGAGGCTTTTCCGCTCAGGACAGCGGCGAGTGCCTTGGCGGCGGCCAGACGCGGATTCATTGAGCGTCCGCCGCTTGACCGAGGATCGTGCCGGTGGCGAATTTCTCGCGGCGGCTGTTGAACAGGTCGCTGAAGTTAAGCGCCTTGCCGCCGGGCAACTGCAAGCGGGTCAGGCACAGGGCCTGTTCGCCGCAGGCGACGATCAGGCCGTCCTTGCTGGCGCCGAGGATTTCACCTGGGGCGCCTTTGCCTTCGGCCAGGTTCGCGGCCAGCACTTTCAGGGCTTCGCCATTCAAGGTGCTGTGGGTGATCGGCCATGGGTTGAAGGCGCGGACCAGACGTTCCAGCTCAACCGCCGGGCGGGTCCAGTCGATGCGCGCTTCGTCTTTGTTCAATTTGTGCGCGTAGGTCGCCAGGCTGTCGTCCTGCACTTCGCCCTCCAAGGTTCCGGCGGCGAGGCCGGCAATCGCCTGGACCACGGCCGGAGGGCCCATTTCGGCCAGCCGATCGTGCAGGCTGCCGCCGGTGTCTTCGGCGCTGATCGGGGTGGTGACCTTGAGCAGCATCGGCCCGGTATCGAGGCCAGCCTCCATGCGCATCACCGTCACGCCACTTTGCGCATCGCCCGCCTCCACGGCGCGCTGGATCGGTGCAGCGCCACGCCAGCGCGGCAGTAGCGAGGCGTGGCTGTTGATGCAACCCAGACGCGGAATATCCAGCACCACTTGCGGCAGGATCAGGCCGTAGGCGACCACCACCATCAAGTCTGGCTTCAACGCGGCCAGTTCCGCTTGCGCGTCTCCATTGCGCAAGGTGGGCGGCTGCAACACCGGGATGTTGTTCTCCAGAGCAAGCTGCTTGACCGGGCTCGGCATCAGTTTTTGCCCGCGACCGGCCGGACGATCCGGTTGGGTGTAGACCGCGACGATCTCGTAAGGGCTGTCGAGCAGGGCCTTGAGGTGTTCGGCGGCGAATTCCGGGGTGCCGGCAAAGACAATGCGCAGTGGCTCAGTCATGGGTGTTCTCTATTGCAAAGCA
This sequence comes from Pseudomonas sp. P5_A2_2, assembly GCF_054177685.1. Lineage (NCBI taxonomy): Bacteria > Pseudomonadati > Pseudomonadota > Gammaproteobacteria > Pseudomonadales > Pseudomonadaceae > Pseudomonas > Pseudomonas sp. P5_A2_2. Next base: position 8,189 of record NZ_JBGCUL010000087.1, on the reverse strand, counting down.
TCTTGAAAAGAAAAAGGCTTGCCGCAGCAAGCCTTTGAAGATGGGCATCAGGCGTTCTGGCGATGGAGCTTTTCCAGTTTCTTCTTGATGCGGTCGCGTTTGAGCGTGGACAGGTAATCAACGAACAATTTGCCGTTGAGGTGGTCGCATTCGTGCTGGATGCACACCGCGAGCAAATCTTCGGCGATCAGTTCGTAAGGCTGGCCGTCGCGGTCCAGCGCCTTGACCTTGACCCGTTGCGGGCGATCGACGTTTTCGTAGAAGCCCGGCACCGACAGGCAGCCTTCCTGATACTGGCCCATCTCGTCGGTCAGCGGTTCAAACTCGGGGTTGATGAACACTCGCGGTTCGGTGCGGTCTTCGGAGAGGTCCATCACGACGATACGTTTGTGCACGTTGACCTGGGTAGCGGCAAGGCCGATGCCAGGCGCTTCATACATTGTTTCAAACATGTCGTCGACCAACTGACGCACTTCGGCGTCCACTACGGCCACTGGCTTGGCGATAGTGCGCAGGCGCGGATCAGGGAATTCGAGGATGTTCAAAATGGCCATAAGCTTGATGATTGCACGTGTGAAGTAAGGTCGGGTCGATGGCCTGGCGGGTCCGAAGAAATGCAGGCTACCGTTGTAAAACGTAGCTCCCTTCTGTTGACAAGCAAGTTTTGACAAGCAAGCCGGGAGCGAGCCGTTGAGGGCTCTGGCGTTTCACGCGAACGTACATAATAAAGGGATTCACCGCATGAGGAAATCACTACTCACCCTGCTGCTCCTGGTCTCGGCAGGTTGGGCGCATGGGCAAGTGCAACTTCGGGAAGACATTCCCACCATTAAGCTCTCGCCTCAGGTGCGCAGTAGCCCGGTGACCGAGGCTATCCCCAGCATTGCGCTGAAATCGATCAACAGCTTTCTGCTGAGCAACCGCATCGTCGACAAGGCCGAGGACTTCGACAAGGCGCCCTACATCGTCGCCGGCGATGCCGAGCGCGTACTCAGCGGCGCGGGTGACCGCATCTTTGCCCGCGGCCATTTCGATCCGGCGCAACCGGCGTACGGCATCTTCCGCCAGGGCAAGGTCTACACCGATCCGCAGAGCAAGGAAATTCTGGGGATCAACGCCGACGACATCGGCGGCGGCGAGGTCGTGGCCATCGAAGGTGACGTCGCCACTCTGGCATTGCAACGCACGACCCAAGAGGTCCGCATCGGCGATCGCTTGTTCAGCGGTGAAGAGCACGCGATCAACTCGACCTTCACGCCCAACGCACCGAGCCACGAAATCAACGGTTTGATCATCGATGTGCCGCGTGGGGTCACGCAGATCGGCGAGTTGGACGTGGTTACGCTGAACAAGGGGCAGCGCGACGGTCTGGCCGAAGGCAATCTGCTTGCGGTGATGAAGACCGGCGAAACCGTGCGCGACCGGATCACTGGTCAGCCGTTGAAAATTCCTGATGAGCGCGCCGGTCTGCTGATGGTTTTCCGTACCTACGAAAAACTCAGTTATGGGCTGGTGCTTAGCGCTTCGCGCTCGCTGTCGGTGATGGACAAGGTGCGAAATCCGTAAGCGTGCTTCACAAGTTACCAACAGAGTTATCCACAGCTTATTCCCGTTTGTACGGGTGCTTATTACGATCAAGGATGATCCATGTCGCTGTCTACTGTTACACCGGTTTCCCCCGCGGAACTGGAAGCTCGATTACGTCTGCATCGTTTGCCGGAACTCGGTCCTGCGCGTTTCAAGAAATTGCTCGAAGCCTTCGGCTCGGCATCCAAAGCCCTCAGTGCGCCGGCCAGTGCCTGGCGTTCGCTGGGTTTGCCACTGGCCTGTTCCGAGGCCAGACGAAGCACTGAGATTCGTGACGGCGCCAGCCACGCATTGGCCTGGTTAGACCGCCCGGCCCAGCATTTACTGATGTGGGACCAGCCTGACTACCCGGCACTGCTGGCACAAATCAGCGATGCACCACCGCTGTTATTTGTCGCGGGCAATCCGGGCATTCTGGAAAAACCCCAACTGGCGATGGTCGGCAGCCGGCGCGCGTCCCGGCCGGGGATGGACACCGCTGCGGCGTTTTCCCGCAGCCTGGCCGGTGCCGGTTTTGTCATTACCAGCGGCCTCGCCCTGGGCATTGACGCCGCCGCGCACCAAGCCGCGCTCGATGTCGGCGGGCAAACGGTCGGTGTGCTCGGTACGGGGCTCGAGAAGTTTTATCCACAGCGAAATAGACGCCTGGCGGACGCCATGATCGCTTCGGGCAGCGCAGTGCTTTCGGAGTTCCCGCTGGATGCAGGCCCCAGCGCCGGCAACTTCCCTCGACGCAACCGGATCATCAGTGGTTTGTCTCTCGGGGTGCTGGTGGTCGAAGCCAGTGTCGCCAGCGGTTCGCTGATCACCGCGAGGCTGGCGGCGGAACAGGGGCGCGAAGTGTTTGCGATGCCCGGGTCGATCCATCACCCCGGCGCCCGCGGCTGTCATCAGTTGATCCGGGACGGTGCGGTGCTGGTGGAAACCATCGAACATATCCTCGAAGCCTTGCGCGGATGGCAGCGACTGCCGTTGTCCACAGAAACCTGCACCCCTGCAACGACTCACCCACTGCTGAAGCTGCTGCATGCCGCGCCTCTCACCAGCGAAGCGCTGGCCGACGCAAGCGGCTGGGCCTTGCCAAAAGTGCTGGCTGCGTTGACGGAACTGGAAATGGATGGCTGCGCCGTGTGCGAAAGCGGACGCTGGTTTGCGCGGGTGAGCTAGGTTTTATAAACAAGATCGGTAAACTGCGCAGAGCCTTATTCTGGAGTGTTTTTCATGGTCAACAGTTGGCGTGTGCAACAAGCCGCGCAAGCAATTCGCGCCGGGGCGGTGATTGCCTACCCAACCGAAGCAGTCTGGGGCCTGGGGTGCGACCCGTGGGACGAGGAAGCGGTGGAGCGTCTGCTGCTGATCAAGGGCCGGTCTGTGGATAAGGGGCTGATTCTGGTCGCCGACAACATCCGTCAGTTCGATTTCCTCTTCGAAGACTTTCCCGAGTTGTGGATGGACCGCATGGCCAGCACCTGGCCAGGTCCGAACACCTGGCTGGTGCCGCACCAGAACCTGCTGCCGGAGTGGATTACCGGGGTGCATGAGACGGTAGCGCTACGCGTCAGCGATCACCCGCTGGTACGGGATTTGTGCGCACTGGTCGGGCCGCTGGTGTCGACGTCGGCCAACCCGCAGGGGCGCCCGGCGGCACGTACGCGGATTCGCGTCGAGCAGTATTTCCGTGGCCAGGTGGATCTGGTGCTAGGCGGAAATCTGGGGGGGCGCAAGAACCCGAGCGTGATTCGCGATCTGGCGACCGGCAAGGTTGTGCGCCCGGACTGATACCGAGGCGACCCCAATCGCGGGCAAGCCCGCTCCCACAGTGTCTTCTGATGTTCACAAAATTTGTGGTCACCGCTGATCCTTGTGGGAGCGGGCTTGCCCGCGATGAGGCCCAGGCAGGCACTGAAAATGTTAAGGCAGCAGAACAACCGAACCGGTCGTACGCCGCGCCGACAACTCGGTCTGCGCCTTCGCCGCATCAGCCAGCGGATAACGCTGGCTGATGTCCACCGTCAACTTGCCGCTGGTGATCATCTCGAACAGTTCGTCGGCCATGCGCTGCAGGTTTTCGGCGTTGTTCGCATAAGTGCCGAGGGTTGGCCGGGTCACGTACAGCGAGCCTTTGCCCGCCAGGATCCCCAGGTTCACGCCGTCGACCGCACCAGATGCATTGCCGAAGCTCACCACCAACCCACGCGGCGCGGCGCAGTCGAGTGAAGTCAGCCAGGTGTCCTTGCCGACGCCGTCGTACACCACCGGGACTTTTTTGCCGTCAGTCAATTCCAGCACGCGTTGGGCGACGTTTTCATGGCTGTAGTCGATGGTCGCCCAGGCTCCGTTGGCCTTGGCCAGTGCAGCTTTCTCTGCCGAGCTGACCGTGCCGATCAGCTTCACGCCCAAGGCCCTGGCCCATTGGCAAGCCAGGGAACCGACACCACCGGCCGCGGCGTGGAACAGGATGGTTTCGCCACCCTTGAGTTCATAAGTCTGACGCAGCAGATACTGCACGGTCAGGCCCTTGAGCATCACCCCGGCGGCCTGTTCGAAGCTGATGGCGTCCGGCAGCTTTACCAGATTGGCCTCGGGCAACACGTGAACATCACTGTAGGCGCCCAGAGGGCCGCTGCCGTAGGCCACACGATCGCCGATCTTGAAGCGGGTCACGTCGCTGCCCACCGCCTCGACCACGCCCGCACCTTCCGAGCCGACACCCGATGGCAGGGACGGCGGCGGGTAAAGACCGCTGCGATAATAGGTGTCGATAAAGTTCAGGCCGATGGCCTTGTTGGTCACGCGCACTTCCCTGGAGCCTGGCTCGGCGGGTTGGTAATCCACATACTCGAGTACTTCGGGGCCGCCRTGGGCGCGGAACTGGATACGCTTTGCCATCTGAACTCTCCATAGGTCGTTTTACCAAGCTCCCTATCGGACTCCTAAGCTTGATCTTCGTCAACTGCGGAGGGGTAACGTGCGATGTTATGCTACGGGCCCATTTGCGCAGACTGAGCTCCAATGGAGCGCCGCGTAGTTTTGCCCGATTCAAGGTGATGACATGACGACCCGCACCGAGGCCGTAAAAGCCTACCTGCTCGACCTGCAAGAGCGCATTTGCGCCGCCCTGGAAGCCGAAGACGGCGGCACGCAATTCGTCGAAGACGCCTGGACCCGGCCTGCCGGCGGTGGCGGTCGCACCCGTGTGTTTGAAAACGGTGCGGTGATTGAAAAGGGTGGCGTGAACTTTTCCCACGTCTTCGGTAGCGGTCTCCCACCCTCCGCCAGCGCTCATCGACCGGAGCTGGCGGGCCGTGGCTTTGAAGCCCTGGGCGTGTCGCTGGTGATTCACCCGCACAATCCGCACGTGCCGACTTCCCACGCCAACGTGCGCTTTTTCATCGCTGAAAAAGAAGGTGAAGAACCGGTGTGGTGGTTTGGCGGCGGCTTCGACCTGACCCCGTATTACGGCAACGAAGAAGACTGCATCCACTGGCATCGCGTCGCCAAGCAGGCCTGTGCGCCGTTCGGCCCGGACGTTTACCCGCGTTACAAGGCCTGGTGCGACAGCTATTTCCACATCAAGCATCGCCACGAGCCGCGCGGCATCGGCGGGCTGTTTTTCGACGACCTGAACGAGTGGGACTTCGACACCAGCTTCGCCTTCATGCGCGCCATCGGCGATGCGTACATCGACGCCTATCTGCCGATTGTGCAGCGCCGCAAGAACGATGCGTTCACAGCCAAGCAGCGCGAGTTCCAGGAATTCCGCCGTGGCCGCTACGTTGAATTCAACCTGGTCTATGACCGTGGCACGTTGTTCGGCCTGCAATCGGGTGGGCGGACCGAGTCGATTCTGATGTCGCTGCCACCACAAGTACGCTGGGGTTACGACTGGAAGGCCGAGCCTGGCAGCGAAGAAGCGCGCCTGACCGAGTATTTCCTGCAAGACCGCGATTGGTTGGCCGACGCCTGAACGAGGAAACCTGATGGACCGTTATGTCGTATTCGGAAACCCGATTGGCCACAGCAAGTCGCCGTTGATCCATCGCCTGTTCGCCGAGCAGACCGCGCAAAAGCTGGACTACAACACGCTGCTGGCGCCACTCGACGACTTTCCCACCTGTGCCCGGACGTTTTTCCTCGAAGGACGCGGCGCCAATGTGACGGTGCCGTTCAAAGAAGAGGCCTATCGATTGGCCAACAGCCTGACGGCACGGGCGCAGCGCGCCGGTGCGGTCAATACCTTGAGCAAACTGGCCGACGGCAGTCTTCTGGGCGACAACACCGACGGCGCCGGGCTGGTGCGGGACCTGACGGTCAACGCCGGATTCAGCCTCAAGGGCAAACGCATCCTGTTGCTCGGTGCTGGTGGTGCGGTGCGAGGTGCTTTGGAGCCGTTGCTGGCCGAGCAACCGGCATCGGTGATCATCGCCAACCGCACGGTGGAAAAGGCCGAGCTTTTGGCGGAACTGTTCTGTGATCTGGGACCGGTCTCGGCCAGTGGCTACGACTGGTTGCAGGAGTCGGTGGACCTGATCATCAACGCGACCTCCGCGAGCCTGACAGGCGATGTGCCGCCAATTGCGCCCAGCCTGATCGAACCGGGCAAAACGGTATGCTACGACATGATGTACGGCAAGGAACCGACCTCGTTCTGCCGCTGGGCCAGTGAACACGGGGCTGCGGTGGCGATGGATGGCTTGGGGATGCTGGCCGAACAAGCGGCGGAAGCGTTTTTCCTGTGGCGCGGCGTGCGCCCGGATACGGCGCCGGTACTGGCTGAATTACGGCGGCAATTGGCCCTTTGAAAGCTTGGCGAGCAAGCCTGCTCCCACACTGGATTTGTGAACGACACAGATCAAATGTGGGAGCGAGTTTGCTCGCGATAGCGGTATATCTGGCACATCAATGCTGGATGTACTGCCGTCATCGCGAGCAAGCCTGCTCCCACAGGGTTCAGAGTCAAGTCGGATTAATCCTCAAACCGGATCGGGCATTTCTCCGCCCCTTCCAGCTTCCTCAACTCTTCCACCACCTGCGGCCGGGCCCGGCGCAGGGTCAGGCTGCGATCTTGCCGCAGTAATCGCCGCGCTTCCTGATGCAGCATTTCCACCCCTGAATAGTCGATGAAGTTGATCTGCTGCGCCTCGATCACCACCCGCGCGCCGTGCATGCGTTGCAGGCGTACTTGCAAGTAATGGCTGGCACCGAAAAAAATTGAACCGCCCACCCGCAGAATGTCTTCCTCGCCATCTCGCACATGCTGCACCCGTGGCTGCGAGGTGCGCTTGAGGTAGAAAAAAAGCGAGGCCAGCACGCCGGCGTAGATCGCCGTTTGCAATTCCAGCAGCAGCGTGGCGACGCAGGTCAGCGCCATTACCACGAACTCAGCGCGGCTGACCCGCAACAACGCGCGAATGCCGCGGTGGTCCACCAGCCCCCAGGCGATCAACAGAATGCTCCCGGCCATCGCCGGGATCGGGATGTGCGCGATCAGGCTCGCGCCGAAGATTGCAAACAGCGCCACCCACAACGCCGAAAAAATCCCCGCCAGTGGCGAACAGGCTCCCGCTTCATAGCTCAGGCCTGAGCGAGTGAAAGAGCCGGCCGACAGCGATCCGGAAAAAAACGCCCCGACGATGTTCGACAGGCCTTGGGCACGAACTTCCTGATTGGCATCAAGTAATTGCTGCGAACGCGCCGAGATCGAGCGGGCAATCGACAGGCTGGTGACCAGCCCGAGCATACCGACCGCCACTGCACTGGGCAGCAGGCGCAGGATCAGATCGAGATCCAGCGGCAACGGACTGAAAGGCGGCAGCTTGCCGGTGAAGGCGCTGACCAGTTGCACATGGCCGAACATTGATGGCCAAAGCCAGACCAGCAATGCAGCCAGCACCAGCGTGATCAACAGCGTCGGCCAGCGTGGCAACCACAGCTTGAGGATCACGCCCACCACCACCGTCGCCAACCCCAGCGCCAGCGAAGGTTTGTCCATTTCGCCGAGATGGCGCAACAACGTGATGAAGCTATCCAGAGCGGTGGCCTGGCTGGGCAAATCCAGCCCCAGCAGGTTAGGCAATTGACCGATGGCAATCACCACGGCAGCACCCAGGGTGAAGCCGAGTACCACCGAGTGAGAGACGAAATTCACCAGTGCGCCAAACCGTAGTAAACCCAGCAGCCACTGGAAGATACCGGCAAGAAACGTCAGCAACAGGATCAACATGACGTAATCCTGCGAGGCTGGAACGGCCAGAGGACTCACGCTGGCGTACAGGACAATCGAGATGGCCGCCGTAGGGCCACAGATCAAATGCCACGACGAACCCCACAGGCAGGCGATCAACACCGGGATGATTGCCGCGTAGAGGCCGTATTCCGGTGGGAGACCGGCAATCAGTGCGTAGGCAATGGATTGCGGCAACGCGAGAATCGCGCCGCTGAGGCCGACGATCATGTCGCGCCCGACGCTGGCGCGGGTTTGCCGGGGTAGCCAGGTGAGGAAAGGGAAGAGTGAATGGCGGCTTGGCAGGGCCATGGGGCCTCTCGAGTGGGATTTTGCGCAAGGGTATCAGGACGAGATGACGATGTGCCCATGTGGGAGC
>NZ_JBGCUL010000086.1:0-10921 GCF_054177685.1 Pseudomonas sp. P5_A2_2 | reverse complement strand
ATCGTGAATTACGGGCTTTGGGTGCGAGTAAAGAAGTCGCCCAGAAAGTGGCATGTAACACCCGTCGTTGGTGGGACAACAGTCGATGGGCCTTGAATTGGGTGCTTAATCTCGCGTGGTTTGATCGCTTGGGACTTCCACGTCTCTCCTGACCTCAATCCCTCGAACCGCCCGGTGCGGACCCGCATGCCGGGTGGTGTGGCAGGGGTACGGTCTATGAAGGCCGTCCCCTATGCCGATTTGCCTGGCGGGTCTCTATCTTTTTTTGTTGCATTGGTTACTTCAAAGGCTCCCGCGGTTTGCTCGGGCCATTCAGCAATCTGATGGAGCGTGGGTCGGGCGATCTCCTTCGCTACACTCGGTGCATCTTCCGAGAACAACAAGGCTGTTTGCTATGCAAAATCGCATGATGATCACTGGTGCAGGCTCTGGCCTGGGTCGCGAAATCGCGCTGCGCTGGGCGCGTGAAGGCTGGCAACTGGCGTTGTCGGACGTCAGCGAGCCCGGCTTGCAGGAAACCCTGAAACTGGTCCGCGAAGCCGGTGGCGACGGTTTCATCCAGCGCTGCGACGTGCGCGACTACAGCCAGTTGACGGCGTTCGCCCAGGCCTGCGAAGTCAAGCTCGGCGGCATCGATGTCATCGTCAATAACGCGGGTGTGGCGTCTGGCGGGTTCTTCAGCGAGTTGTCCCTGGAGGATTGGGACTGGCAGATCGCAATCAACCTGATGGGCGTGGTCAAGGGCTGCAAGGCTTTCCTGCCGCTGCTGGAAAAAAGCAAAGGCAAGATCATCAACATCGCGTCCATGGCCGCGCTGATGCAAGGCCCGGCGATGAGCAACTACAACGTGGCCAAGGCGGGTGTGGTGGCGTTGTCCGAAAGCCTGCTGATCGAACTGGCGCATCAGGAAGTCGGCGTGCATGTGGTGTGTCCGTCGTTCTTCCAGACCAACCTGCTGGACTCCTTCCGCGGTCCGACCCCGGCCATGAAAGCCCAGGTCGGCAAATTGCTGGAAAGCTCGCCCATCAGTGCCGCCGACATCGCCGACTACATCTACCGGCAGGTCGCCGCCGGCGAGTTCATGATCCTGCCCCACGAACAGGGCCGCATGGCCTGGGCACTCAAGCAGAAGAACCCGCAACTGCTCTACGACGAAATGACCGTCATGGCCGACAAAATGCGCGCCAAGGCCAGGCAATCGGCAAGCTGATCTTGCTCGCAGGCAACGCTGTGGTTAGGGTGGCCGCCATCGGCCATCCTCGCGAGACGTTTGCATGCTCAATTACCTGTGGTTTTTCCTCGCCGCACTGTTCGAAATTGCTGGTTGCTTTGCCTTCTGGATGTGGCTGCGCCAGGGTAAAAGCATGTGGTGGGTAGTGCCGGCGCTCCTCAGCCTGACCCTGTTCGCCCTGCTGCTGACCCGTATCGAAGCCACCTACGCGGGCCGCGCCTACGCCGCTTACGGTGGCATCTACATCATTGCCTCAATCGGCTGGTTGGCCGTGGTCGAACGGATTCGTCCGCTGGGTTCGGACTGGCTTGGCGTGGCGTTGTGTGTAATCGGCGCGAGCATCATCCTGTTCGGGCCGCGATTCTCCGCATCCTGACAGATCGGCCCTACAATCAGCCGGATTGTCAGACCTTTCCGTAAGCGTAGTGCGTCATGGCTGTCAGTCCGGTCTGGTTTGCTGCCGAAGCATTGTAGGCATACCGCGGGCCGGGCATCTTCAAGGGCCAGTAACCCCTGAAGGACACTCCTCATGCTCGTACTCACTCGCGTTGTGGGCGAAACCATTTCCATCGCTGACAACATTTCCGTGCGCGTTCTCGCGATCAATGGAAACAACATTCGCTTTGGTGTCGAAGCGCCGCAGGACGTCAAAGTTCACCGCTCGGAAATCTACGAACGTATCCAGAACAAACTGGCGAAGACCAAGGGACGCTGAAGGCTTCAATCAAACAGGTGTTTGGGCACGTCGTGCTTGAGCATCAGTTGGCATTGCTCGCTTTGCGGGTCGAAGACAATCAGTGCCTGGCCCTTGGTCAAGGCCTGGCGCACGCGCAGTACGCGGGTTTCCAGTGGCGTGTCGTCACCATTGTCCGTGCCGTCGCGGGTCACGAAGTCCTCGATCAGGCGGGTGAGGGTGTCGACTTGAAGTTGGTCGTAGGGAATCAGCATAGGTACCTCGGCTGGATCAATGGCGCGATGCTACGGCGAATGCGAGATTGCCGCTAGCTTGGTTGTTTTATGTTGTCCGATCTGCCGCCATCGCGAGCACGCTCGCTCCCACAGGGCTCAGCGGCGAACCGGATAATTGTGTTCACCACCAATCAACTGTGGGAGCGAGCTTGCTCGCGATGGTGATCTCTCCAGCAACAAAAAAAACGGATCAGTTCTCCGACCGTTGCCCCACCAGACTGTCCACTGACGGTACCCGCGTATCGCTTTCCATCTGCGTGTCGTGTTCGAGTTGATGGCTGAAACGGTCCAGTGAACCCTTGGCCGGTTGCGCATCGCTGGCAAACACTGGCGGGCTGAGGATGTATGCACCGAGCAGGCGGCTCAGGGCGGCGAGGCTGTCGATGTGGGTGCGTTCGTAACCGTGGGTGGCGTCGCAGCCGAAGGCGAGCAGGGCGGTGCGAATGTCGTGGCCGGCGGTGACCGCTGAATGTGCGTCGCTGAAGTAGTAGCGGAACAGGTCGCGGCGGGCGGGCAACTCGTTGTCGCTGGCCAGGCGCAGGAGGTGGCGCGACAGGTGATAGTCATACGGCCCACCGGAATCCTGCATCGCGATGCTCACCGCATGCTCACTGGAGTGTTGGCCTGGCGCGACCGGTGCGATGTCGATGCCGACGAATTCACTGACGTCCCAGGGCAACGCAGCCGCGGCGCCGCTGCCGGTTTCCTCGGTGATGGTGAACAGCGGATGGCAGTCGATCATCAACTCTTCGCCACTGTCGACAATCGCTTTGAGCGCCGCCAGCAGCGCGGCCACCCCGGCCTTGTCGTCGAGGTGGCGGGCGCTGATGTGGCCGGTTTCGGTGAACTCTGGCAGCGGGTCGAAGGCGACGAAATCGCCGACGCTGATGCCCAGCGACTCGCAGTCGGCACGGGTGGCGCAGTAGGCATCCAGGCGCAACTCGATGTGATCCCAGCTGATCGGCATCTCATCCACGGCAGTATTGAACGCGTGCCCGGACGCCATCAGCGGCAAGACGCTGCCGCGAATCACGCCGTTGTCGGTAAACAGGCTGACCCGGCTGCCTTCGGCAAAGCGGCTGGACCAGCAGCCGAGCGGCGCGAGGGTCAGGCGGCCGTTGTCCTTCACCGCCCGCACCGCCGCGCCGATGGTGTCCAGGTGGGCGGAAACGGCACGGTCGGGGCTGTTCTTCTTGCCCTTGAGCGTGGCGCGGATGGTGCCGCGACGGGTCAGCTCGAAGGGAATACCGAGTTCTTCAAGGCGTTCGGCGACGTAGCGCACGATCGTATCGGTGAACCCGGTGGGGCTGGGAATGGCGAGCATTTCCAGCAGGACTTTTTGCAGGTAACCGAGGTCCGGTTCGGGGATTTTGCTGATCATGGAAACTCCTGATGGGTTATCGCCAGTAAGGCCGCCATCGCGAGCAAGCTCGCTCCTACAGGGGAATGCGATCAAATGTGGGAGCGAGCCTGCTCGCGATGGCATCAGTCCAGACAACACATGGCTAAGAGACCACCGGCTGACTGTACGGAAACAACAGATCCACAAACCGCTCCGCCGTCGGCTGCGGTTCGTGATTGGCCAGCCCGGCCCGTTCGTTGGCTTCGATAAATACATAGTTCGGCTGGTCAGCGGCGGACACCATCAGGTCGAGGCCGACCATGGGAATGTCCAGCGCCCGCGCGGCCCGCACGGCGGCGTCCACCAGCGTTGGATGCAGGATCGCCGTTACATCTTCAAGAACACCGCCTGTATGAAGATTCGCCGTACGTCGTACGAACAGATGCTCACCGGCCGGCAGAATGCTGCTGTAGTCGTATCCCGCGGCACGCAAGGTGCGCCGGGTTTCCTGGTCCTGCGGGATCTTGCTTTCGCCGCCCGTGGCCGCTTGCCGCCGCCGGCTCTGGGCTTCGATCAATGCACCGATGGAGTGCTGGCCGTCGCCGACCACTTCGGCCGGCCGGCGAATGGCGGCGGCGACCACTTCAAAACCGATCACCACAATGCGCAGGTCGAGGCCCTCGTGGAAACTCTCCAGCAGCACGCGGCTGTCGAAGTGGCGAGCGGCTTCTATGGCTTGCTGCACCTCCTCGATGGTGCGCAAATCCACCGCCACCCCTTGCCCCTGTTCACCATCCAGTGGCTTGACCACCACGCGCTGGTATTCATCGAGGAATGCCAGATTGTCATCGGCGTTACCCGCCAATTGCTGCGCCGGCAGGTTCAACCCGGCTGCCTTGAGCATTTTGTGGGTCAGGCTTTTGTCCTGGCACAGGCTCATGCTGATGGCGCTGGTCAGATCGCTCAGGGATTCACGGCAGCGTACCCGGCGCCCGCCATGGCTGAGGGTGAACATCCCGGCCTCGGCGTCATCGACGTGCACATCAATGCCACGACGATGTGCTTCCTCGACGATGATCCGCGCGTACGGGTTGAACGCGGCTTCCGGACCGGGCCCGAGAAACAGCGGCTGATTGATGCCGTTCTTGCGCTTGATGGCGAAGGTCGACAGGTTGCGAAAACCGAGCTTGGCGTAAAGGTTTTTCGCCTGTCGGTTATTGTGCAGCACGGACAGGTCGAGGTAGGCGAGCCCGCGACTCATGAAGTGCTCGATCAGATGCCGCACCAGCACCTCTCCGACACCCGGTCGCGCACAGTGCGGGTCGACCGCCAGGCACCACAGGCTGCTGCCGTGTTCGGGATCGTTGAAGGCCTTGTGGTGGTTGAGGCCCATGACGCTGCCGATGACCGCGCCGCTGTCCTCGTCTTCGGCCAGCCAGTACATCGGGCCGCCCAGGTGACGCGGAGTGAGCAGGGTGGCGTCGATCGGCAGCATGCCGCGCGCCTGATACAGCTGATTGATCGCCTGCCAGTCGGCATCGCTTTGCGCGCGGCGAATGCGGAAACCGCGAAACACCCGGGTCGCCTGACGGTAATCGCTGAACCACAGGCGCAAGGTATCGGACGGGTCGAGGAACAGCTGCGTCGGCTCCAGCCCCAGCACTTGCTGGGGCGCGGCGACGTACAGCGCAATATCCCGTTCGCCGGGCCGCTCGTTGAGCAACTCCCCGGCGAGGCTCGCGGCATCGGCGAAGGTGTGCCCGATCAGCAAGCGGCCCCAGCCGCAATGCACGGCAATCGGTGCCGCGCCGAGCGCACTGCGGTCTTCGGCCAGGCGTGCCTGCAGGCGTTCGTAGGAGGGCGACTGGCCGCGCAACAGGCGTTGGCTGAACGCTGTGGTATGAGGTTTCATCGGTCAGACTCCTTGTTCGCTGAGCCACAGGTTGAGGGCCGCCAGTTGCCACAGCTTCGAGCCGCGCAACGGCGTCAGTTGTCCCTGCGGGTCAGTCAGCAGAAGGTCGAGCATCGCGGGATTGAACAGGCCGCGATCCTGGCCGGGATCGAGCAGCAGCTCGCGCACCCATTCCAGCGTATCGCCCTGCAAATGCTTGAGGCCCGGCACCGGGAAGTAACCTTTCTTGCGGTCGATCACTTCACTGGGAATCACTTGTCGCGCGGCTTCTTTCAGGACTTGCTTACCGCCGTCCGGCAGTTTGAAACGCCCCGGAATCCGTGCCGACAGCTCCACCAGGCGGTAGTCGAGAAACGGCGTGCGCGCTTCCAGGCCCCAGGCCATGGTCATGTTGTCGACCCGTTTGACCGGGTCGTCCACCAGCATCACCGTGCTGTCCAGACGCAAGGCCTTGTCCACCGCCGCCTCGGCACCGGGCTGGGCGAAATGGGTTTTGACGAAGTCACCGGCGGCGTCATTCGCAGTCAGCCATTTCGGTTGCACGGTGGCGCCGTAATCGTCGTAGCTACGGTCGAAAAACGCTTCGCGGTACGCGGCATACGGATCGCTTGCACCATCCACTTGCGGATACCAGTGGTAACCGGCGAACAGTTCGTCGGCGCCCTGGCCGCTTTGCACCACCTTGCAATGTTTGGCCACTTCCCGGGACAACAGGTAGAAGGCGATGCAGTCATGGCTGACCATCGGTTCGCTCATGGCGCGGAACGCGGCGGGCAGTTGTTCGATGATTTCTTTTTCATCGATGCGCAACTGGTGATGCTGCGTGTCGTAGTGTCGGGCGATCAGGTCCGAATACTGGAACTCGTCTCCACGCTCGCCGCCGGCATCCTGGAAGCCGATGGAGAAGGTCGACAGATTGTCCACGCCGACTTCCCGCAGCAAGCCCACCAGCAGGCTTGAATCGACACCGCCCGATAGCAGCACGCCGACATCCACTGCCGCGCGTTGGCGGATGGCGACCGCTTCGCGGGTACTGTCGAGCACACGGTCGCGCCAGTCTTCGAGGGTCAGATCCGTCTCATCGGCGTGAGGACCGTAGGGCAGGGTCCACCAGGTTTTCTGCTCGGTGCGACCATCGGCTTCGATGCGTATCCAGGTGGCCGGCGGCAGTTTTTCAATTCCCGCCAGCAAGGTGCGYGGTGCCGGGACCACGGCGTGGAAATTCAGATAGTGATTGAGCGCTACAGGATCGAGGATCGGGTTGATGTCACCGCCCTTGAGCAATGCCGGCAGCGCCGAGGCGAAGCGCAGGCGTTGGCCGGTGCGCGACAGGTACAGCGGTTTCACGCCGAGTCGGTCGCGAGCGATGAACAGGCGTTGGGCATCGCGCTCCCAAACGGCAAAGGCAAACATACCGTTGAGTTTCGGCAACAAGGCTTCGCCCCAGGCGTGATAGCCCTTGAGCAGCACTTCGGTGTCGCCACCGGAATAGAAGGCGTATCCCAGGCTTTCAAGCTCGGCGCGCAATTCCGGAAAGTTGTAGATCGCCCCGTTGAAGGCCAGGGACAAGCCCAATTGCGGGTCGATCATCGGCTGCGCCGAGCCGTCCGACAGGTCCATGATTTTCAGGCGCCGATGGCCCAGGGCAACCGGCCCCTGGCTATGAAAACCCCAAGCGTCGGGGCCGCGAGGGGCCAGGTGATGGGTGATTCGTTCAACGGCTGCAAGGTCTGCAGGTTGATGATCAAAACGTAACTCGCCAGCTAATCCGCACATAAATTCCTTACCGGTTTTTCCGTTGGGGAGGGTCAATCGATACCGCGCCAAACGGCGGGTACTCAGAAAGTGACCCTCCTCGGTAAGGGGAGTTTTAGACCGATGAGTTATATGCGTGGCTGACCAYGGCCGAATCGCCCCGTGAGGGCGACTTAGGCTGCTGTATCGACTACTTGCCCCGGATCAGGCGCCGCAAGGCAAACCGATTGGGATGGCAGGCTTCGGCGACGCTTCTGGGCAAGGGCAGGGGTTCGTTGTCCAGCCAGGCCGCCAGCAGTTCCCCGGACAGCGGCGCGGTGATCAGACCGCGCGAGCCGTGGCCGCTGTTGATGTACAAACCGTCAAGCCATGGGCATTCGACGTCCGGCACTTGTCGGGCATCCTTGCCCAGCRCTGCATACGCCTGAGCGAACGCCTGGGTGTCGGCCAATGGTCCGACGATTGGCAAGTAGTCAGGGCTGGTGCAGCGAAAAGCGGCGCGCCCCTGGAGGCTTTCAGGCGCAAGTTTGTCGGCCTGTAGACGCTCGACCAGATCGTGGGAAATCTCTTCGAGCATGGTCAGGTTGCCCAGGTGTTCGGCCGTGGTCGGCGTCAGGTCATCGCTCTTGAAATCGAAACTGGCCCCCAGCGTGTGTTCGCCCAAACGTGCAGGGGCGACATAGCCTTCGGCACACACCACGGTGCTCAGGGCCTGGCTTTGCGGGGTTTGCCCCAGGCGGGTGATTTGCCCGCGAATGCGTTTGAGCGGTAACTCGGCACTCTCGGGGAATCGCCGGATTTCGGCGGCCCCGGCCAGCACCACCACCGGTGCACTGGCGAGCAGACGCTCGCCGTTCCAGGCTTGCCACTGATCGTCAACCTTGCGCAGTTCCAGCGCATCGCGATGGGTGAGCAATTGAATTCGCGGGTGCGCGGCCTGCCACTGGCACAGCGCCGGTGGGTGGACCCAGCCGCCTTCGGGATARAACAGGCCCCCCTGTGCCAGCCCGATACCGGCCACGGCCTGTGCCTCGGGTTGATCCAGCAGGTGCAACAAGTCCGCCGGAAATGCCGCGGCCAATTGCACTTGGCGTTCGGCTTCCTTGGCATCGAAGGCCAGTTGCAACACGCCGCAATCGTCCCAATCGTGACCCCGTTGCAAATGTTCGAGCAGTCGTCGGGTGTAACCGAACCCGCTGACGATCATTTGCGACAGCGCCGTGCCATGGGCCGATAACTTCAGGTAGAGCACGCCCTGCGGGTTGCCCGAGGCTTCCTGGGCGATATCGTCGTGGCGCTCCAGCACTGTCACTTGCCAGCCCCGCGCGGCGAGGCTGGCGGCGCTGGCGCAACCGGCCAGCCCGGCCCCGATCACCAGTGCCTGGCGTTCGCCGGTCAGTTGCGCCGGGCGGGCAAACCAGGGTTTATCGGGCACCGGGGCGGGCACGTCCTGGGGCCAGCCGAGGAACTCGCCGCGCAGGATTTCCCATTTGTGGCCGATGCCTGGGGTGCGTTTCATCTTGAAACCGGCGGCGTTGAGCAAGCGCCGCACCCAACCGGTGCTGGTGAATGTGCTGATGGATGCACCGGGAGCGGCCAGGCGCGCCAGTTCGGCAAACAGTTCGGCGGTCCACATGTCGGGGTTCTTCGCCGGAGCGAAACCGTCGAGGAACCAGGCGTCGATTCGGGCATCGAGTTGCGGCAGTTGCTCCAATGCGTCACCGATCAGCAGCGTCAGGGTGACGCGACCGTTATCCAGCGTCAGGCGCTGAAAACCCTGATGGATCGCCACGTACTGCGCCAGCAATTGATCGGCAAACACCTTGAGTTCCGGCCAAAGCGCCAGGGCACGTTGCAAGTCGGCCGGGCTCAACGGGTACTTTTCGACGCTGACAAAATGCAGCCGCGCTCCGGCCGCCGCGTGTTGTTCGAACACCTGCCAGGCACACAGAAAATTCAGTCCCGTGCCAAAGCCCGTTTCACCGATGACCAGGCGTCCGCCCTCCGGCAAGGCAGCAAAGCGTTCCGCCAAGCGGTTCTGCTCGATAAAGACATAGCGGGTTTCGTCCAGCCCCGACTGGTCGGAGAAATACACATCGTCGAACACTCGCGAATACGGACGACCTTGGTCATCCCAGTCGAGCTGGGCGTGGGGCAGTTCAGGTTTCATGGCAGGCTCGGCAACGGCAAGGCCGACATTCTAGCCGATCGATGGCGTGGCCAAGCTCTTTGTGGCGAGGGGACCATCAGGAAAATCTCTGCTGACCCTCAGTTCCATCCGCTAGTCTTGCTCACATCTGGAAGGGAGCCGCTCATGTTTGAATCTGCCGAAATCGATCACGCCATCGACAAAGACACCTATGACGCCGAAGTCCCGGCCCTGCGCGAAGCGTTGCTCGAAGCGCAATTCGAATTGCAGCAGCAACGCCGCTTTCCAGTGATCATTTTGATCAATGGCATCGAAGGTGCGGGCAAGGGCGAGACGATCAAGGTGCTCAACGAATGGATGGATCCGCGTCTGATCGAGGTTCGCACGTTCGATCAGCAAACCGACGAAGAGCTGGCGCGGCCACCGGCCTGGCGGTACTGGCGGATGCTGCCGGCCAAGGGGCGCATGGGGATTTTCTTCGGCAACTGGTACAGCCAGATGCTGCAGGGGCGGGTCCATGGCGAGTTCAAGGATCCGCGACTGGACCAGGCGATCAACGGCGCCGAGCGCCTGGAAAAAATGCTGTGCGATGAAGGTGCGCTGATCTTCAAGTTCTGGTTTCACCTCTCCAAGAAGCAAATGAAGGCGCGACTCAAGGCGCTGGCCGACGACCCGCTGCACAGCTGGCGTATCAGCCCGTTGGACTGGCAGCAGTCGCAAACCTACGACAGGTTCGTGAAATATGGGGAGCGGGTGCTGCGGCGCACCAGCCGTGACTATGCGCCGTGGCATGTGATCGCCGGGGCGGATGCGCATTATCGCAGTCTGGCCGTGGGGCGGATTCTGCTGGCGGGCCTGCACGGCGCATTGCAGCGGCCGACGATCCACCCGGAAAAGGTCAGCGCCGCGCCAGTGTTCCCCAGCGTCGATCAAGTGAACCTGCTCGACAGCCTGGACCTGACCCTGAACCTGGACAAGGATGATTACGAAGAACGGCTGATCACCGAGCAAGCGCGGTTTTCCGGGTTGATGCGCGACAAGCGCATGCGCCGCCATGCACTGGTGGCGGTGTTCGAGGGCAACGACGCGGCGGGCAAGGGCGGGGCGATCCGTCGGGTGGCGGCAGCGCTTGACCCGCGCCAGTACAGCATCGTGCCGATTGCCGCGCCCACCGAAGAAGAACGGGCTCAGCCCTATCTGTGGCGTTTCTGGCGACACCTTCCGGCCCGGGGCAAGTTCACCGTGTTCGACCGCTCCTGGTATGGCCGGGTGTTGGTGGAGCGCATTGAAGGTTTTTGCAGCCCGGCGGACTGGCTGCGTGCCTACGGTGAAATCAACGATTTCGAAGAACAGCTCACCGACGCCGGTGTGATCGTGGTCAAGTTCTGGCTGTCCATCGACAAACAGACGCAACTGGAGCGCTTCGAGGAGCGCGAAAAGATTCCCTTCAAGCGCTTCAAGATCACTGAAGACGACTGGCGCAACCGTGAAAAATGGGATGACTATCGCGCGGCGGTCGGTGACATGGTCGACCGTACCAGCACCGAGATTGCGCGATTGCGC
>NZ_JBGCUL010000085.1:0-10937 GCF_054177685.1 Pseudomonas sp. P5_A2_2 | reverse complement strand
GCAGAAGATTCCGGGGTTCTGGGACTTGATCAGCGGCGATGTGCCAAGGGTCATCATCGAAATCCGAACCCGCGATCTCGACCCGGCACTGTGGCAGGGCGATTACGAAAACGATCCGCTGTTTCGCGAGAAGGTCCAGAACTGGGTCAACCAGCTCTGGATCGAGAAGGATCAGCGCATTGCTGAACTGAAAAGCGAGCGCCGCTGAATCAACTGCCGGTGCCGGCACCCCAGATCCCGCCCAGGCTGCTCAGCAGCGAACCGCCGACGCCCTGCTGGCCGAGGTATTGCAGGAGCACCGGGGTAAACAGGCCGATCATGCCGCTGTCCATGCCCAGGGCGCTGAAGGCGTTGTTCAGGTCGTTGGTGTTCTTGACGTTACCCAGGGCATTGTTCAGCCCTGCGGCTTTGCCGCTGGAGCCGAGCAGACCGGCCAGTGCACCCAACTCACCGCCGCCCGAGAGCATGTCGATGCCCGGCACGCTTTTGGCCAGTTCCGAGTAGTCGGTTGAACTCAACTGGTTCTTCGCCAGCCCCAGCATCGCCCCGGCGCCGCCGATGGCTTGTTGTGGGGTGATGTTCAATTCACTGAGGGTGCTTAGCAGGTCGGCTGTCTGCGGCGCCGGTGCGGCAGTCGCGGCCGCGTCACCACCCTTCATGCCCGAAATCGCATTGGCCGCATCGCTCAGGCTGAACTGCGCAAAGGCAGGGCTGGCGGACAGTGCCAACAGCGAAGCCAATGCAATGCCGCGTGAAATCTTCATCCAGACATCCTCTTGAGCCATGAAACCATCCGAAAACCGGCGGTAAAACTGCCGGTTTGACCAGATATCCTCAATCATGTTCCTTACCGCGCATCCGTTTTTACCCCGGTCACGTATAACAAACGTTAAACCCTGGATGCCGCGAGACGAATAAAGCGCCAACACAACCTATCAATACTGATAGTACCCACCGCAGTTCCACTCCCCCAACATGACGACTCCAAACCATGTAAAGGAGTACATCATGATACGTAAAACACTCGCGGCAAGTGCCGTACTACTGTCGGTATTCACAGCCAACGCCCTTGCGGCAACCACTATGTGTCCGTCAGTTGCAAGCATCACACAAAAGCAGGAGGAACAAGGCTACAGCTACTCCGCCCCCGGGCCGAACGGCCGCGTCTGGGTAGGTGAAAACCCCTATGCCAGCGAGGGAGATCTTGAAACCTTCGTATTCACCGGAGCGCTCTACCGGACCGTCAGTTCCGAAGGTAATACGGATGTAGTTTCGTGTGATTACGAGGGTGACGACTGGTACGCGTTTGCCAGGATGACGTTGTACTCCTTCAGAGAGTGGGCTCCCGTCAAGGGCACAAAATGGGAGGCGCAACCCATTAAAGAAAAGGCCGGCGCGTCCAACAAAGCCAAGTCCGTTGAACACTGCGATTCACGGGTCGAAAAGGAATGTGAGTTCAACTACAGAGTCCTGACCATGCCACCAACAGGCCATTGAACACAAAAAAGGGCGACCCCGGTCGCCCTTTTTTAGCCCAACGCTTTACGCCGCGCTGAACATCTTGTGCGGATCGATCACAAACTTCTTCGGCACGCCGGCATCAAACTCACCATACCCCTGCGGAGCCTGATCCAGGCTGATCACCTGAACGCCCACCACTTCGGCGATGTTGATGCGATCCCACATGATCGCCTGCATCAGTTGGCGGTTGTACTTCATTACCGGGGTCTGGCCGGTATGGAAGCTATGGGACTTGGCCCAGCCCAGGCCGAAGCGGATGCTCAGGCTGCCCATTTTCGCGGCGGCGTCCACGGCGCCCGGGTCTTCGGTCACGTAGAGGCCGGGGATGCCGATCTTGCCTGCCACTCGCACCACGCCCATCAGCGAGTTGAGCACAGTGGCCGGGGCTTCGTGTTTCACGCCGTCATGGCCATGGCCACGGGCTTCGAAGCCAACAGCGTCGATGGCGCAATCCACTTCCGGCTCGCCCAGCAGTGCAGCGATCTGTTCGTGCAGCGGCGTTTCCTGGGACAGGTCGGCGATTTCGAAGCCCTGGGCCTTGGCGTGAGCCAGGCGAACGGTGTTGACGTCCCCGACGATCACCACCGCCGCACCCAACAGACGGGCCGAAGCGGCTGCCGCCAGGCCGACCGGACCGGCACCAGCGATGTACACGGTGCTGCCCGGGCCAACGCCAGCGGTCACGGCACCGTGATAGCCGGTCGGCAGGATGTCGGAGAGGCAGGTCAGGTCGCGGATTTTTTCCATGGCCCGGTCGCGATCCGGCAGCTTCAGCAGGTTGAAGTCGGCGTACGGCACCATGGCGTATTCGGCCTGGCCACCGGTCCAGTCGCCCATGTCGACATAACCATAAGCTCCACCGGGACGCGCCGGGTTGACGCTCAGGCACACGCCGGTGTGCATCTCTTTGCAGGAACGGCAGCGCCCGCAAGCCACGTTGAACGGTACGGACACCAGGTCGCCGATATTCAGGTTCTCGACGTCGCTGCCCTTCTCGATCACTTCGCCGGTAATCTCATGGCCCAGCACCAGGCCGGTTTGCGCTGTGGTACGCCCGCGCACCATGTGCTGGTCGGAACCACAGATGTTGGTAGACACCACACGCAGGATGACAGCGTGTTCAATCTTCCTGCCGCGCGGGTCCTGCATTTTCGGATAGTCAATACTCTGCACTTCGACCTTGCCAGCGCCGAGATACACCACTCCACGATTACCAGACATGCTTTCACCTCGATGTTGTTTTTATGAAACCGCGTTGCCCAGGCAGGCAGCGCGTTAAGTGCTCGGGTTATTGCCTATGTGTCTTGTGTTGCTTGTCAGGGCTTCATCGCGAGCAAGCTCGCTCCCACAGTGGGCCGGGGCGGACACTAGGTTTGTAAACGACACAAAACCCTGTGGGAGCGAGCTTGCTCGCGATGGCGATCTAGAGAACGACTGTTCTGTTCGCGTTCAAAAATACGCGTCTCTCAATGTGATACCCGACGGCCCGCGCCAGCGTCAGCCCTTCGATATCCCGCCCCTTGGCGATCAAGTCTTCCGGGTAGTGGCTGTGGTCCACTGCCTCCACGCCCTGGGCAATGATCGGACCTTCGTCCAGGTCGTTGTTGATGTAATGCGCCGTGGCGCCCACCAGTTTCACGCCCTTGTTGTAGGCCTGGTGATAGGGCTTGGCGCCCTTGAACCCGGGCAGCAGGGAGTGGTGGATGTTGATCGCCTTGCCATCGAGCTTGCGGCACAGCTCCGGCGACAGCACTTGCATGTAGCGTGCAAGGATCACCAGTTCGGCGCCGGACTCTTCGATCACCTGCCACACCTGACGCTCTTGGGACGGCTTGTCGTTCGGATCCAGCGGGAAGTGGTAATACGGAATCTGGTGCCAGTCGGCCAGCGGCTTGAGGTCCGGGTGGTTGGAGACCACGGCGGCCACGTCCATCGACAACTGGCCGATGCGCTGGCGATAGAGCAAGTCGTTGAGGCAGTGATCGGCCTTGGAGACCATGATCACCACTTTCGGCCGATAGTTCGGCGCGGTCAGTTCGAAGATCATGTCAAAGGCTTCGCCACGCTCGGCCAGGCCCGCGCGGAACGACTGCTCGTCGAAACCGTCAGGCTGGCGGAATTCCACACGAATGAAGAAACGGCCCGAGAGCCGGTCATCGAAGGAGTGGTGCTCGGTGACGTAGCAGCCCTGCTCGAACAGAAAGCGGGTCACCACGTCCACCGTGCCGAGCAGGCTTGGGCAGTCGGCGGTCAGAATCCATGTGTCTGGGGCGCGGCTCATGGTGCGGTGACTCCTGAGAAATCGGTGGATGCCTACTGTAGGAGCGAGCCCTGCTCGCGATGGAGGCCAACGATGACGCGTACTGTCTGATTCAACGCGCTGCCTTGAAGTCCATCGCGAGCAGGCTCGCTCCTACAGTGACGGTGGTGATCAGGCCTGAACGCTCAGCCCATACTCGGCAGAAGCATCCTGCAACCACAACCACCAGTAATCCGAGAAGCTGCGACGAATCAGCAGTTCCCAGGTGTCTTCAGCGGTGTGACGGATCATCAGTTGCGACTTGGCGAATACCGTGCCGACAGCTTTGCCCACCGGGAAGTTGTTCGGGTGCACGTCGTAGCTGGTGGACTTCATCAGCACCTGGCGCACGTTCGGGCCGCTCAGTTCGAGGAGTTGCTGGCCACCGCTGACGTTGACGATTGCAATGTGCAGATCGCCCAGCGCTTTGCGCAGTTTCTGCTCGGCGGCAAGCTCTTCACCGGTCGGCACGATCAGCAGCCACTCATCCGGCCCCATCCATTGCAGGCTGGTTTCGCCTTTGACGATGACGCTCAGCGCGCCCGGCAATTCGATGCCAAGGGCCTTGTGCACGCCCGCGGCAAACGCGGCATCGTGGCCATCGCCACGAATGGTCAGGTGGCCGAGGAGTTTTTTCTCACGCACGGTCACGCCGGCGTTCTTGCGACCCTTGCCCACCAGGCTGGCGAGATCGGCGTGATGCAGCGACGACTCGGCCTTGGCCCCGGAGGTTGGGCGTTGTTGGTAAACATTGGCTGCGGTCATAAAGCACCTGTCTTGAATTTTGTTGGTTCCGGCCCTTGTGGTGGCGCTTCTGCCGCCATCGCGAGCAAGCTCGCTCCCACAGTGGACTGATGCCTGACACAAATTTTTCTGGCGACTTCAATCCTGTGGGAGCGAGCTTGCTCGCGATGGCGGCAGCTCACACTCCACAGGACCCGAAGCCTTTACACGTT
This sequence comes from Pseudomonas sp. P5_A2_2, assembly GCF_054177685.1. NCBI lineage: Bacteria > Pseudomonadati > Pseudomonadota > Gammaproteobacteria > Pseudomonadales > Pseudomonadaceae > Pseudomonas > Pseudomonas sp. P5_A2_2. The sequence continues at coordinate 6,161 of NZ_JBGCUL010000085.1, read as the reverse complement.
CTGGCGTTCGCCCTTCGGATCGAAGAACACCGAAGGAACGATTTCCGCCTCGATCACGCTGCCGTCGGCCAGCGGTGCGAACACGCGCTCGCCCATGCGGTTCAGGCCGCCCTTGACCACGCCCATGGCGAACGAATAGCCCAGGGAGTTGTGCAGGTAACTGGAGGTCACGTGACCCACCATGGTCATCGGGATCGCCTGCTTGGTGTTGAACACCAGCTGCGCGCCTTCCGGCAGCCATTTGTTCGGATCGATCGGCTTGAGGCCAACCAGTTGCTTGCGCTGATCACGCACGCAGTCTTCACGGTTCATGCCACGCCAGCCGATCCACGAGAACGGTTTGGTGCGACCGACACACCAGCCCATGTTCAGGTCGTCCGGGGTCATCGAGCTGTCAGTGTCCTGGCCGACGATGATGAAGCCCTTCTCGGCCCGCAGCACGTGCATGGTTTCGGTGCCGTACGGCGTCAGGTTGTACTTCTTGCCGGCGTCGACGATTTTTTCCAGCACGCCCATCGCGTAGTCGGCCTGCACGTTGACTTCGTACGACAGCTCGCCGGTAAACGAAATCCGGAACACCCGCGCCGGCACACCGCCGACCAGACCTTCTTTCCAGGTCATGAACGGGAAGGCTTCGTTGCTCAGATCGATGTCGGTGACTTCGCTGAGCAGCTTGCGGCTGTTCGGCCCGGACAGGGTCATGGTTGCCCAGTGGTCGGTGACGGAGGTGAAGTACACCTTCATGTCCGGCCATTCGGTCTGGTGGTACAGCTCCAGCCATTGCAGGACGCGCGCCGCGCCGCCAGTGGTGGTGGTCATGACGAAATGGTTGTCGGCCAGGCAAGCCGTCACGCCGTCGTCGAAGACCATGCCGTCTTCTTTGCACATCAGGCCGTAGCGCGCCTTGCCCACGTCGAGCTTGGTCCAGGCGTTGGTGTAGACGCGGTTGAGGAACTCGCGCGTATCCGGGCCCTGGATGTCGATCTTGCCCAGGGTCGAAGCGTCGAGCAGGCCGACGCTGTCGCGCACGGCTTTGCACTCACGCTTCACTGCCGCGTGCAGGTCTTCACCGGATTTCGGGAAGTACCACGGACGTTTCCACTGGCCGACGTCTTCGAACTCGGCGCCGCTCTTCAGGTGCCATTGATGCAGTGCGGTGTAGCGCACCGGCTCGAAGATGTGCCCACAGTGGCGACCGGCCACGGCGCCAAAGGTCACCGGCGTGTAGTTCGGACGGAACATGGTGGTGCCCATCTGCGGGATGGTCACGTTCAGCGAGCGGGCAGCGATGGCCAGGCCGTTGACGTTGCCGAGCTTGCCCTGATCGGTGCCGAAGCCCAGCGCGGTGTAGCGCTTGACGTGCTCGACCGACTCGAAGCCTTCGCGGGTCGCCAGTTCGATGGCGGCGGCGGTGACGTCGTTTTGCAGGTCGACGAATTGCTTCGGCGCCCGTRCGGTGTTCTTTTCATGCGGCACCTGGAACAGCGCCAGGGTCGGCTCTTCGAGACGGCTCAGGGCTTTCGGCAGTACGCCTTCGACGGTCTGGAACCCGGCTTCAGCGGCGGCGCGGGCGCCACCTTCAAAACCGTCGGCCAGAGAATCGCCAAGGCCGTAGACGCCGTTAATGCCGCCGACGCACACGCGTTTCTGCGGCGCTTCACCCGGTACGAAACCGAGGATGTCTTCGCGCCAGATCGGCTTGCCACCCAGGTGCGAAGCCAAGTGAACCACCGGGCTGTAACCACCGGAGCTGGCCACCACGTCGCAGTCGAGCCATTCGCCTGGGCTGGTCACGGTGTGGGCTTTGACATCGATGGCAGCCACACGGGCAGCGGTCACGCGCTTGCTGCCACGGGCCTCGATCACGGCGCTGCCGGTGAGAATGCGGATACCTTTGGCGCGTGCTTCTTCCACCAGCGCGCCACGCGGGTTGCTGCGGGCATCGGCGATGGCCACCACTTGCAGGCTGGCATCGAGCCAATCCAGGGCAACGCGGTAGGCGTGGTCGTTGTTGGTCGACAGCACCAGCTTCTTGCCCGGTGCCACACCGTAACGGCGCACGTAGGTCGAGATGGCGCCGGCGAGCATGTTGCCCGGTACGTCGTTGTTGCCGTAGACCAATGGACGTTCGTGAGCGCCGGTCGCCAGCACCACACGCTTGGCGCGAACCCGGTGGATGCGCTGACGCACCTGGCCGATCGGAGCGCGGTCACCGAGGTGATCGGTCAGGCGCTCGTGAATGGTCAGGAAGTTATGGTCGTGGTAGCCATTGACGGTGGCGCGCGGCAACAGCAGCACGTCCGGGGTGTTCTTCAGTTCGTCGATGACGCTGGCGACCCACTCGGTCGCAGGCTTGCCGTCGAGGCTTTCGCGGGAATCGAGCAGGCTGCCGCCGAACTCTTCCTGCTCATCGGCGAGGATCACCCGGGCACCGCTGCGCGCAGCCGCCAGGGCAGCCGCCAGACCGGCAGGGCCGGCACCGACGATCAGCACGTCGCAGTGCTGGTTCATGTAGTCGTAGGTGTCCGGATCGTTCTCGGTCGGCGAGCGACCCAGGCCGGCGGCCTTGCGGATGTACTTCTCGTAAGTCATCCAGAACGATTGCGGGTACATGAAGGTTTTGTAGTAGAAGCCCGGTGGCATCAGCTTGCCGCCGACCTTGCCGAGAATCCCCATCATGTCGTTGTTCACGCTCGGCCAGCCGTTGGTGCTGGTGGCGACCAGGCCCTGATACAGCGCCTGTTGCGTGGCGCGCACGTTCGGGATCTGCGTGGCTTCGGTGGCGCCGATCTGCAGCACCGCGTTCGGCTCTTCAGCACCGGCGGCGAAGATGCCGCGCGGACGGGAATACTTGAAGCTGCGACCGATGATGTCGACGCCGTTGGCCAGCAGTGCAGCGGCCAGGGAGTCGCCTTCGAAGCCTTTGTAGTTCTGGCCGTTGAAGGTGAAGCTCAAGACTTTGTTGCGGTCGATCCGTCCGCCGTTGGACAGGCGATTGATCTGGCTCATACCTTCTCTCCCAGAGCCGTGCTGGCCGCTTTCGGGCTATCGGTCTTGTCGGTGAATTGTGGCTTGGTGCCGATCTTGTAGGTTTCGAGAATCTCGTAGGTCACGGTGTCGCGGGTGGCGTTGAAGTACTGACGGCAACCGGCAACGTGATCCCACAGCTCGTGGTGCAGACCGCGCGGGTTATCGCGGAAGAACATGTAGTCGCCCCACTCCTCGTCGGTGCAGGTGTTCGGATCCAGTGGGCGCGGGATGTGCGCCTGGCCGGATGCATGGAATTCCTCTTCGGAGCGCAACTCGCCGCAGTGAGGACAGAAGATATGCAACATGGGGATTTCTCCTGTTAGTGGGCAACCGCAGCAGCGCCGTGTTCGTCGATCAACGCACCGTTGTGGAAACGGTCGATGGAGAAAGGTGCAGCCAATGGGTGCATTTCACCCTTGGCCAGGCTCGCGGCAAACACGTTGCCCGAGCCAGGTGTGGCCTTGAAGCCGCCGGTGCCCCAACCGCAGTTGAAGAACATGTTCGGTACCGGGGTTTTCGAAATGATCGGGCAGGCATCCGGCGTGGTGTCGACGATGCCGCCCCACTGACGGTTCATGCGTACGCGGGACAACACCGGGAACATCTCGACGATGGCCTGGACGGTGTGTTCGATCACCGGGTAAGAACCGCGCTGGCCGTAGCCGTTGTAACCGTCGATACCGGCGCCGATCACCAGGTCACCCTTGTCGGACTGGCTGATGTAGCCGTGCACGGCGTTGGACATGATCACGCTGTCGATAATCGGCTTGATCGGCTCGGACACCAGCGCTTGCAGCGGGTGGGATTCGATCGGCAGACGGAAACCGGCAAGTTTGGCCATGTGCCCGGAGTTACCCGCAGTGACCACACCGACGCGCTTGGCGCCGATGAAGCCCTTGTTGGTTTCAACGCCGATGCACACGCCGTTTTCCTTGCGGAAACCGATCACTTCGGTCTGCTGGATCAGGTCCACGCCGAGGGCGTCGGCGGCCCGGGCAAAGCCCCAGGCCACGGCATCGTGACGAGCCACGCCGCCGCGACGCTGGACGGTTGCGCCCATCACCGGGTAGCGCGTGTTTTTCGAGCAGTCGAGGTACGGAATCTCGTCAGCCACTTGCTTGGCATCGAGCAGTTCGCCGTCGACGCCGTTGAGGCGGTTGGCGCTGACCCGACGCTCGGAATCACGGATGTCCTGCAGGGTGTGGCACAGGTTGTAGACGCCGCGCTGGGAGAACATCACGTTGTAGTTCAGGTCCTGGGACAGGCCTTCCCACAGTTTCATCGCGTGTTCGTACAGGTGCGCCGACTCGTCCCACAGGTAGTTGGAGCGAACGATGGTGGTGTTGCGCGCGGTGTTACCGCCGCCCAGCCAGCCCTTCTCGACCACGGCCACGTTGGTGATGCCGTGTTCCTTGGCCAGGTAGTAGGCCGTTGCGAGACCATGCCCGCCACCACCGACGATGACCACGTCGTAGACCTTTTTAGGGGTCGGCGTGCGCCACATTTTCTGCCAGTTTTCATGATGGCTGAGAGAGTGTTTGAAGAGGCCGAAGCCCGAGTAGCGTTGCATAGTCATTTACTCCAAAACCGCACTCAGCGATAAACCGGGAAGTCCGCGCACAGGGCCGCCACTTGCTGCGCAACATTCGCTTCGACATCGGCATCGCCGAGGTTGTCGAGGATGTCGCAGATCCAGCCGGCCAGTGTGACGCACTGGGTCACCTTGAAGCCGCGAGTGGTGACTGCCGGGGTGCCGATACGCAGGCCGGAGGTCACGAACGGCGACTGTGGATCGTTCGGGACAGCGTTCTTGTTCACGGTGATGTGGGCGCGACCGAGGGCTGCATCCGCCTCTTTGCCGGTCAGACCCTGACGGATCAGGCTGACCAGGAACAGGTGGTTGTCGGTGCCGCCGGACACTACATCGTAGCCGCGTTTGATAAACACGCCGGCCATCGCCTGGGCGTTGTCGATCACTTGCTGCTGGTAAGCCTTGAAGCCAGGCTCCAGYGCTTCCTTGAAGCACACTGCCTTACCGGCGATCACGTGCATCAGCGGGCCGCCCTGGGCACCCGGGAAAACTGCCGCGTTGAGCTTCTTCTCGATTTCTTCGTTGGACTTGGCCAGGATCAGGCCGCCACGTGGACCGCGCAGGGTCTTGTGGGTAGTGGTGGTGACCACATCGGCGTAAGGCAGCGGGTTCGGGTACAGACCAGCGGCAACCAGACCGGCCACGTGGGCCATGTCGACGAACAGCAGGGCACCGACCTTGTCGGCGATCTGGCGGAAGCGCGGGAAGTCCAGAGTCTTGGAGTAAGCCGAGAAGCCGGCAACGATCATCTTCGGCTTGCACTCGACGGCCAGGCGCTCGACTTCGTCGTAATCGATCAGACCGGTCTTGGTGTCGATGCCGTACTGCACGGCGTTGTACAGCTTGCCCGAGGACGACACTTTGGCACCGTGGGTCAGGTGACCGCCGTGGGCCAGGCTCATGCCGAGGATGGTGTCGCCGGCTTGCAGCAGGGCCAGGTACACGGCGCTGTTGGCCGAGGAACCGGAGTGCGGTTGCACGTTGGCGTAATCGGCGCCGAACAGTTGCTTGGCGCGTTCGATGGCCAGGGCTTCGACCTTGTCAACGTGTTCGCAGCCACCGTAGTAGCGCTTGCCCGGATAGCCTTCGGCGTATTTGTTGGTCAGGCCGCTGCCTTGCGCTTGCATCACGCGCTTGCTGGTGTAGTTCTCCGACGCGATCAGCTCGATGTGATCTTCCTGACGTTGCTCCTCGGCATTCATCGCCGCCAGCAGTGCATCGTCGTAACCCTGGATCTGGTCTTGCTTGCTGAACATCGCGTCTCTCCCAGCGGCGGCGGTGCGCCATTCGTCTCGGTGAGGCACTGGCTTTTCGGCAGTGCCCTTTGGTAGCGATGGTATGACTGGCTTGGAGTCGTCAAATGCCTACGGGCGCCACGCAAAGGTGCGTTTACGACATGGCGGGAAATGGCATGCCGAACACGACCGTCGATCCGGCGTAGATCCCCTGTGGGAGCGAGCTTGCTCGCGATAGCGGCATCACATTCAACATTGATGTCGACTGACCCGCCGCTATCGCGAGCAGGCTCGCTCCTACAGGG
>NZ_JBGCUL010000084.1:0-10997 GCF_054177685.1 Pseudomonas sp. P5_A2_2 | reverse complement strand
GGCCAACAGCCTCGGCCTGGCCATGCTCGGTGGCGAATCGGTCGATGCCGCGCTGCAAGCCGTTATCGACGGTAAGGCCGACGCCATCGTCGTGCTGGAAAACGATCTGTACACCCGTACCGACAAGGCCAAGGTCGATGCTGCACTGACCGCCGCCAAAGTGCTGATCGTCGCCGACCATCAGAAGACTGCCACCAGCGATCGCGCGCACCTGGTTCTGCCAGCCGCCAGCTTCGCTGAAGGCGACGGTACCCTGGTCAGCCAGGAAGGCCGCGCCCAGCGTTTCTTCCAGGTTTTCGATCCGAAGTACATGGATGCGAGCATCCTGGTTCATGAAGGCTGGCGCTGGCTGCATGCCCTGCGCGCGACCCTGCTGAACCAGCCGATCGACTGGACCCAACTGGACCACGCCACCGCCGCCGTCGCTTCCAGCACCTCGATCCTGAACCGCATTGTTGATGCCGCACCGTCCGCCGCGTTCCGCATCAAGGGCATGAAATTGGCCCGCGAACCGTTGCGTTACTCCGGTCGTACCGCCATGCGTGCCGACATCAACGTGCACGAACCGCGTACCCCGCAGGACAAGGACACCGCGTTCGCCTTCTCAATGGAAGGTTACTCGGGTTCCGCCGAACCGCGTCAGCAAGTGCCATTCGCCTGGTCTCCGGGCTGGAACTCGCCGCAAGCCTGGAACAAGTTCCAGGACGAAGTCGGTGGTCACATCCGCGCTGGTGACCCGGGCACCCGCCTGATCGAAACCAGCGGTGACTCGCTGAACTGGTTCGCCAGCGTTCCGCGCGCGTTCAACCCGGCCCAGGGCACCTGGCAGGTTGTGCCGTTCTTCCACCTGTTCGGCAGCGAAGAGAACTCTTCGAAAGCCGCTCCGGTTCAGGAACGCATCCCGGCCGCCTACGTCGCACTGGCCAAGTCCGAAGCCGACCGCCTGGGTGTCAATGATGGCGCCATGCTGAGCTTGAACGTGGCCGGCCAGACCCTGCGTCTGCCGCTGCGCATCAATGAAGAGCTGGGTGCTGGTCTGGTGGCACTGCCTGCGGGCATCGCCGGCATTCCGCCAGCCATCTTTGGCCAATCCGTTGACGGTCTGCAGGAGGCAGCTCAATGACCTTGTTCACTCCTGAAGTGATCGACATCATCATCGCAGTCCTCAAGGCCGTGGTGATTCTGCTCGCCGTAGTGGTCTGCGGCGCCCTGCTGAGCTGGGTCGAGCGTCGTCTGCTCGCCCTCTGGCAGGACCGTTACGGTCCGAACCGCGTCGGTCCGTTCGGCGCGTTCCAGATCGCGGCCGACATGATCAAGATGTTCTTCAAGGAAGACTGGACCCCGCCGTTCGCCGACAAAGTAATCTTCACTTTGGCGCCGGTCGTGGCCATGAGCGCCTTGCTGATTGCCTTCGCGATCATCCCGATCACCCCGACCTGGGGTGTCGCGGATATCAACATCGGCATCCTGTTCTTCTTCGCCATGGCCGGTCTGTCGGTCTACGCGGTGCTGTTCGCCGGCTGGTCGAGCAACAACAAGTTCGCCCTGTTGGGCAGCTTGCGGGCCTCGGCGCAAACCGTGTCGTACGAAGTGTTCATGGGCCTGTCGCTGATGGGCATCGTGATCCAGGTTGGCTCGTTCAACATGCGTGACATCGTCGAATACCAGGCGCAGAACCTGTGGTTCGTCATTCCGCAGATCTTCGGTTTCCTGACCTTCTTCATCGCTGGCGTCGCCGTGACTCACCGTCACCCGTTCGACCAGCCGGAAGCGGAGCAGGAACTGGCCGACGGTTACCACATTGAATACGCCGGCATGAAATGGGGCATGTTCTTCGTCGGCGAGTACATCGGCATCGTGTTGATTTCGGCGCTGCTGGTGACCTTGTTCTTCGGTGGCTGGCACGGTCCGTTCGGCATCCTGCCGCAGATCCCGTTCATCTGGTTCGCGTTGAAAACCGCGTTCTTCATCATGTTCTTCATCCTGCTGCGCGCCTCGATTCCGCGCCCACGGTATGACCAAGTGATGGATTTCAGCTGGAAGTTCTGCTTGCCGCTGACCCTCGTCAACATGCTGGTGACCGCTGCGATCGTGTTGCTCAACACGCCCGCCGTCGCGGCTCAGTGAGGATAGAATCATGAAGTACATATTTGACATCGTGCATGGCTTCTACACCCAGCTTCGCAGCCTGGTGATGATTTTCGGCCACGCCTTCCGCAAGCGCGACACGCTGCAGTACCCGGAAGAACCGGTCTACCTGCCGCCGCGCTACCGTGGACGTATCGTCCTGACCCGCGATCCCGACGGTGAAGAGCGTTGTGTTGCGTGCAACCTGTGCGCCGTGGCGTGCCCGGTCGGTTGCATCTCGCTGCAGAAAGCTGAAACCGAAGACGGTCGCTGGTACCCGGACTTCTTCCGCATCAACTTCTCGCGCTGCATTTTCTGCGGCCTCTGCGAGGAAGCCTGCCCGACCACCGCGATCCAGCTGACACCGGATTTCGAAATGGCCGAGTTCAAACGTCAGGACCTGGTTTACGAGAAAGAAGATCTGCTGATCTCCGGCCCCGGCAAAAACCCTGATTACAACTTCTATCGTGTTGCAGGTATGGCGATTGCCGGGAAGCCGAAAGGCTCCGCGCAGAATGAAGCCGAACCGATCAACGTGAAGAGCTTGCTGCCTTAAGGAAGAAAGATGGAATTCGCTTTCTATTTCGCATCGGGTATCGCTGTGGTGTCCACGCTTCGCGTGATCACCAACACCAACCCTGTGCACGCCCTGCTCTACCTGATCATTTCGCTGATCGCCGTGGCGATGACGTTCTTCGTCCTCGGCGCACCGTTTGCCGGTGTCCTGGAAGTGATCGCCTACGCTGGCGCCATCATGGTGCTGTTCGTGTTCGTGGTGATGATGTTGAACCTGGGCCCGGCCTCGGTTCAGCAAGAGCGCGTCTGGCTCAAGCCCGGCATTTGGGGCGGCCCGGTCCTCCTCGCCGCGCTGCTGCTGGCGGAACTGCTGTACGTGCTGTTCTCCCACCAGACCGGTGAAGCCATCGGCCACACCACCGTAGACGCCAAGGCCGTGGGCATCAGTCTGTTCGGTCCTTACCTGCTGGTGGTCGAACTCGCCTCGATGCTGCTGCTCGCCGCAGCCGTCACGGCGTTCCACTTGGGCCGCAACGAAGCCAAGGAGCAATGACGATGCCTGCTATCCCTATGGAGCATGGTCTGGCGGTCGCCGGCATCCTGTTCTGCCTCGGTCTGGTCGGCCTGATGGTCCGCCGCAACATCCTCTTCGTGCTGATGAGCCTGGAGGTCATGATGAATGCCTCCGCTTTGGCGTTCATCGTTGCCGGTAGCCGCTGGGCGCAGCCGGATGGACAGATCATGTTCATCCTGGTGATCAGCCTGGCAGCGGCCGAGGCCAGTATTGGCCTGGCGATCCTGCTGCAACTGTATCGCCGCTTCCACACGCTCGATATCGACGCTGCCAGTGAGATGCGCGGATGAACCTTCTCTATCTGACTTTCCTGTTCCCTCTGATCGGTTTTGTGCTGCTGGCGTTTTCTCGCGGCCGTCTCTCGGAAAACCTCTCGGCGCTGATCGGCGTCGGCTCCATTGGCCTGTCTGCGATCGTCGCGTCCTATGTGATCTGGCAATTCAACGTCGCCCCGCCGGAAGGTGGTCACTACACCCAGGTTCTGTGGCAATGGATGGCGGTGGAAGGCTTCACGCCGAACTTCGCCCTGCACCTGGACGGCCTGTCCGTGACCATGCTCGGTGTGGTCGTCGGCGTGGGCTTCCTGATCCACCTGTTCGCCTCCTGGTACATGCGCGGTGAAGACGGTTACTCGCGCTTCTTCGCCTACACCAACCTGTTTATCGCCAGCATGCTGTTCCTGGTCCTGGCCGATAACCTGCTGTTCGTGTACTTCGGTTGGGAAGGCGTGGGCCTGTGCTCGTACCTGTTGATCGGTTTCTACTACAGCAACCGCAATAACGGTAACGCCGCACTCAAGGCCTTCATCGTGACCCGTATCGGCGACGTGTTCATGGCCATCGGCCTGTTCATTCTGTTTGCCCAACTGGGCACCCTGAACATCCAGGAACTGCTGGTGCTGGCTCCGCAGAAATTCCAGTCCGGCGATTTCTGGATGGTCATGGCTACCCTGATGCTGCTGGGCGGCGCTGTCGGTAAATCGGCGCAACTGCCGCTGCAAACCTGGCTGGCGGATGCGATGGCCGGCCCTACCCCGGTTTCGGCACTGATCCACGCCGCAACCATGGTGACCGCTGGCGTCTACCTGATTGCCCGTACCCACGGCCTGTTCACCCTGGCGCCGGAAATCCTGCATCTGGTAGGAATAGTCGGTGGCGTGACCCTGGTCCTGGCTGGTTTTGCAGCCCTGGTTCAGACCGACATCAAGCGTATCCTCGCCTACTCGACCATGAGCCAGATCGGCTACATGTTCCTGGCCCTGGGCGTCGGTGCCTGGGACGGCGCGATCTTCCACCTGATGACCCACGCCTTCTTCAAGGCCCTGCTGTTCCTTGCGTCCGGTTCGGTGATCGTTGCCTGCCACCACGAGCAGAACATCTTCAAGATGGGCGGTCTGTGGAAGAAACTGCCACTGGCCTACGCCAGTTTCATCGTCGGCGGCGCGGCCCTGGCGGCACTGCCTCTGGTGACCGCAGGCTTCTACTCCAAGGACGAAATCCTCTGGGAAGCGTTCGCCAGCGGCAACAACGGCCTGCTATATGCAGGTCTGGTCGGCGCGTTCATGACTTCGCTCTACACCTTCCGCCTGATCTTCATCGCGTTCCACGGTGAAGTGAAGACCGAAGCCCACGCCGGTCACGGCATTGCCCACTGGCTGCCACTGTCGGTGCTGATCGTATTGTCCACCGCCATCGGCGCGATGATCGTTCCACCGCTGCACGGTGTACTGCCGGAAAGCGTCGGCCATGCCGGCGGCGAAGCCAAGCACAGCCTGGAAATCGCTTCGGGCGCCATCGCCCTGTCCGGTATCCTGCTGGCCGCGCTGCTGTTCCTCGGCAAGCGTCGCTTCGTCACCGCCATCGCCAACAGCGGCATCGGCCGTGTCCTCTCGGCCTGGTGGTTCGCTGCCTGGGGCTTCGACTGGATCTACGACAAACTGTTCGTCAAGCCTTACCTGGCGATCAACCATATCCTGCGCAAAGACCCGCTCGACCAGACCATCGGTCTGATCCCGCGCATGGCCAAAGGCGGTCACACCGCCCTGAGCCGTACCGAGACCGGTCAACTGCGTTGGTATGCCGCCTCGATGGCTGCTGGTGCCGTGCTGGTCATTGGCGCCGTCGTGCTGGTAGCGGTCTGATATGAACCTTGCGAATTTGCGAAAGGAAACGAACCCGTCATGATTCTGCCTTGGCTAATCCTGATCCCCTTCATCGGCGGCCTGCTGTGCTGGATGGGTGAGCGCTTCGGCGCCACCCTCCCGCGCTGGATTGCGCTGATCACCATGTCCCTGCTGCTCTCCCTCGGCCTCTGGCTGTGGGCCAACGGTGACTATTCATTTGCACCAAAGCCAGGCGCCGATCCGACCTGGGCGCTTGAGTTCAAGCACGTCTGGATCCAGCGCTTCGGCATCAACGTGCACCTGGCCCTCGACGGCCTGTCGCTGTTGATGATCATGCTGACCGGCCTGCTGGGTGTCCTCTCGGTTCTCTGCTCGTGGAAAGAGATCCAGCGTCACGTGGGCTTCTTCCACCTGAACCTGATGTGGATCCTGGGCGGTGTCGTCGGCGTGTTCCTCGCCCTCGACCTGTTCATGTTCTTCTTCTTCTGGGAAATGATGCTGGTGCCGATGTACTTCCTCATCGCGCTCTGGGGTCACAGTTCTTCGGACGGCAAGAAAACCCGGATCTACGCGGCGACCAAGTTCTTCATCTTCACTCAGGCTTCCGGCCTGATCATGCTGGTGGCGATCCTGGGTCTGGTACTGGTCAACTTCAACGACACCGGCGTGATTACTTTCAACTACGCCGATCTGTTGAAAACCAGGATGTCGACGACCACCGAGTACATCCTGATGCTCGGTTTCTTCATCGCCTTCGCGGTGAAGCTGCCCGTGGTGCCGTTCCACTCCTGGTTGCCTGACGCTCACGCCCAGGCGCCAACTGCAGGTTCCGTCGACCTCGCCGGTATCTTGCTGAAAACCGCGGCCTACGGCCTGCTGCGTTTCGCCCTGCCGCTGTTCCCGAATGCCTCGGCCGAGTTTGCGCCGTTCGCCATGGCCCTGGGTCTGATCGGGATCTTCTACGGTGCGTTCCTGGCGTTCGCGCAAACCGACATCAAGCGCCTGATTGCCTTCTCGTCCGTTTCCCACATGGGCTTCGTACTGATCGGCATCTACTCCGGCAGCCAACTGGCGCTGCAGGGTGCGGTGATGCAGATGCTGGCGCACGGCCTGTCGGCGGCGGCACTCTTTATCCTGAGTGGTCAGCTGTACGAACGCACCCACACCCGCGACATGCGTGAAATGKGTGGCCTGTGGTCGAAAATCGCCTACCTGCCGGCCCTCAGCCTGTTCTTCGCCGCCGCGTCCCTGGGCTTGCCGGCGACCGGTAACTTCGTCGGTGAGTTCCTGATCCTGATCGGCACCTTCCCGATCGCTCCATGGGTCACCATCATCGCGACGTCCGGCCTGGTGTTCGGTTCGGTCTACTCGCTGATCATGATCCACCGTGCCTACTTCGGCCCGTCGAAATCGGACGCGGTGTTGCATGGCATGGACGGTCGCGAAATGATCATGGTGGTCGGTCTGGCCGCACTGCTGATTTACATCGGCGTGTACCCACAACCGTTCCTCGATACCTCTGCCGCTACGATGCATGGCGTGCAGCAGTGGCTCGGCACCGCCTTCACTCAACTCGCTTCGGCCCGGTAAGAGCGCTATGGAATTCACGACTCAACACTTTATCGCGCTAGCGCCGCTGTTGATTACCAGCGCCACGATCATCGTGGTGATGCTGGCAATTGCCTGGCGCCGCAACCACTCCCAGACCTTCCTGCTGTCGGTGGCGGGTCTGAACCTGGCGTTGCTGTCGATCCTGCCAGCCTTGAAGGTCGCGCCATTGGCTGTRACCCCACTGCTGCAAATCGATAGCTTCGCTTGCTTGTACATGGCGCTGATCCTGGTCGCCACCCTCGCTTGTGTGACCCTCGCCCACGCCTACCTCGGCGATGGCGGTACGGGTTACCCGGGCAACCGTGAAGAACTTTACCTGCTGATCCTGATGGCCGCCGCCGGCGGCCTGGTGTTGGTCAGCGCGCAGCACCTGGCCGGATTGTTCGTCGGTCTGGAACTGCTCTCGGTACCGGTCTACGGTCTGGTGGCTTATGCCTTCTTCAACAAGCGCTCGCTGGAAGCCGGTATCAAGTACATGGTGCTGTCGGCGGCCGGTTCGGCGTTCCTGTTGTTCGGTATGGCCCTGCTCTACGCTGACGCCGGTTCCCTGAGCTTTGTCGGTATCGGCCAGGCCCTGGCGGCCACTGGCCTGCCAAGCTCGCTGGCTCAATTGGGCCTGGGCATGATGCTGATCGGCCTGGCGTTCAAGCTGTCGCTGGTACCTTTCCACCTCTGGACTCCGGACGTCTACGAAGGTGCTCCGGCACCGGTTGCCGCGTTCCTCGCTACTGCTTCGAAAGTGGCCGTGTTCGCGGTGATGGTGCGTCTATTCCAGATCTCGCCAGCGGCGAGCAGTGGCGTGCTGAGCAACGTACTGACCATCATCGCCATCGCGTCGATCCTGTTCGGTAACCTGCTGGCCCTGACCCAGAGCAACCTCAAGCGTCTGCTGGGTTACTCGTCCATCGCCCACTTCGGCTACCTGCTGATCGCCCTGGTGGCGAGCWAGGGCCTGGCCGTGGAAGCCATCGGCGTGTACCTGGTCACCTACGTGATCACCAGCCTTGGCGCCTTCGGCGTGATCACCCTGATGTCCTCGCCGTACAAAGGCCGTGACGCAGACGCCCTGTACGAATACCGCGGCCTGTTCTGGCGCCGTCCGTACCTGACCGCTGTGCTGACCGTGATGATGCTGTCCCTGGCCGGTATCCCGCTGACCGCGGGCTTCATCGGCAAGTTCTACATCATCGCCACCGGTGTCGAGTCCCATCAGTGGTGGCTGGTCGGCTCCCTGGTACTGGGCAGCGCCATCGGCGTGTTCTACTACCTGCGTGTGATGGTCACCCTGTACCTGATCGAACCGAACCTGCGTCGCGTCGACGCCCAGTTGCACTGGGAACAACGCGCAGGTGGCGTGATGCTGCTGGCCATCGCGGTATTGGCCTTCTTCCTCGGCCTGTACCCACAACCGTTGTTGAACCTGGTTCAGCAGTCGGGCCTGGTGGGTTGATCGCTTAGGCGACTCTCGGTAGCAAACAGAAACGGCACCTTCGGGTGCCGTTTTTGCGTTTGGGGGATTGCTCTCCCCTTTCTCGGAAAGTGCCTGCAAGGAGACCGGATGCAACTGACATACAACCGGCGCAGTTGCTTCTAAGCTAGTGGCCGGCTTTCAGGTGTAGACAATGAAGCGAAGTGTTATGTCTGAGTTGGTCGAGGGCTTTGAGTCCACGGCCAAAAAGCGTCAACAACACACGTCTGTGGCGAGGGACCTCGCTTCCGCTGGACTACGCAGAAGTCCCAATCCCGGTGAGGCCGGTGTGCTCGGAAAACAGCAGCAGACTGAAGTTTTTGGCGCCTACTTCTCCCGAGCGCTGACCGGACGGCGAGAGCAAACTCCCTCGCCACAGCTGTACGACCACTTCGGACGCTAGTGGATTGGCTGAAATAATGACGAATGGACAACATTGATCAATGAAGTCAAAAACAAATAGATGTAACAGCTGCCACGCGCCAAACAACACAGGAACATCCAGAATCAAACACGGAAATTGCTATTCGTGTAGAAAAAAAGCGCACCCCATAATTACAAAAAAAGCACCACGCTGGCGATTAACTTTAATACTCAGCACTACTGCTTTCACTTTCACCTTGATCTCAGCCAAATCAATTTATAACCAGCACATAGCATTCCCCTATCTCATGAAGGGTAGCCCAGTAGTATGGTACGAATTCACTAAAATGGAAATGATCATCCCCATACTGATCCTGACTTTGTTATCAATAGGCTTGTTAGCAATATCTATAGCACACTACAAGAACCGACCTTACTCAAAAATATACATGAGAACAATAATATACAGTCTTTGCACTGGCTGGTTTCTATATTTAATTTCTATGTTTTTTGGACATAGGGCTATATAAGTATTGACTCTTGCTCATTGGAAAAATTTGAAAAAATACCAATATCGCACAGTGATTCTCTTTTAAACGCAACTGGGAGCGCCTTCAATTACTTGTGGGATCGAGCCTGCTCGCGAAGGCGATAAAACAGCCGCCAATAAAACGGCACATTTCGGTGCCGTTCGCCTTTCACAGCCTCAGCCGTTTACGCGCCGCCTCCCACGATTTCAGCACTTCGGCGTAGCTCACGGTCTCCCCTTTGGGCTTCTCGTCCGCCAGTTTCGGCTTCGGCGCACCCGGCTGGTCAAACCAACACTGCGCATCCCGCTGACTAAGGGCATTTATCTAATTGCTCTAAATCTGTTCCGCTGCTAGAGCTTTTGTCGAGAGCTCCATCTGCTGCAATGTAGATATTGGTCGTCGGCCAGCTAGGATTTATCATTATACAATGACTTTTATTTGAGGCAGTCCAGTCAAGCCGCATAAAGAAATCACCATCGAAAAAAAGATGACCAGGTCCTCCTGTAGATTCGCCGGGAAAGATCTCCCCTCTAAAGATATCGTTCTGAGTATTTAGAACAAATTCTAATTTACCACTTCCATCATCTGAGAAATAGACTTTGACCCTCGGGACAGCGACATACCAGACAAGATATATCAGTAGCAATAGTGTTAGCAGTCTGCGTTTGAGATAAAAACGGCACCTTTTATCCGCATTTGTGGACACTTATACCTTTCCCCCAATCAGACGGATCACCCGCAAGCACTTCATCCATAATAGTCTTGGCGCTGACTCCACCGGTTGAATAAGTGATGAAGAGGTTGACGCCAATAGCAATGGACTTCCTGTCCGGTATGTCATCCCACGCCCTTAATCCCTCTATGTCCTCTGAGCGATGAGGTCCGGGCCTATTTTCCCAATCTTGAAGCTTACGTACCGTGTCGGAAATGATCTGCTCAGCACCTGCACCATCCAATAACACCTGTTCCGAAAAACCCGCAGCCATTCCTATATATCCGTAATGAATATTCGACCAAATATCGTAAAAATAGTCATACTTTCCCTGCTTGTGACGAACATCGCCCCCAAAATTAACTTTTATCTTCGGCTTATGATCCCAAGGCCGATTCTGCCCAACGCGCTCTGTCCACAGCGCAAACGCCTCGGCTCGCTTGACAAGGGCGATGCTGTGGAAGTTGGGTTGATGGCCGAGTCGCAGATAAAACGGGATTTCCATATATTTATTTGTTTCAGCCTCCGGGCTGTAGCTGTTCAGCTCCTTCATTTTCAGAACCGAAGGGTGCGTGATGTTGCGGTTCATCTCGTTGGCGATGTACCAAGCCAGTTCTTCCATTCGGTCCGGATGATTGCAGGAAGCTGGATCGACGAGAAAGGCCGTGGCCTTCGTTGCAGGTTTCGGATCAGCCACCTGCTGTCTCGATGCAAACCTGTTATCAGTTTGGGGCGCCAGTGAGCCGACGCCGCTGGTCGCACGCGGCGCGGGGCGTGTCTCGTTTTGATAGGTCGCAGTGAACACCGAGGGAATCAGTCGGGCTTTACAGGGGCAACCACTATGGCTATCCAGCGTGCCAGCCATGGCTTTGCCATGACTGATCATGTGCGAAATGCCACCGACGATTTTGTAAATCTTGCCGTCCTGGCCACAGGTGACTCGATCACCATCGCGAKCATGGGCGATGCCATAC
>NZ_JBGCUL010000083.1:0-11020 GCF_054177685.1 Pseudomonas sp. P5_A2_2 | reverse complement strand
TGCGACGATCGAAAGAGTGGCCGACTGCATGGCCGTCAACCCGCGGACCTTGCAACGCCACTTGGCTCAAGCAGGTACGTCTTTTCAGCGGTTGCTGGATGACACACGCCAGCAATTGGTACGCAATTACCTGCAAGTCCCGACGATCAGCCTGACGCAAATGGCACAGCTGCTGGGTTACGCCGATGTCAGCACGTTCTCGCGTGCGTTTCATCGCTGGTTTGGTGTGACTGCACTGGAGTGGTGTAAGCAATCGGGGTTAAGCAGGCAGCCTTTGTTGCTTCAGAATCGAATGAAAGGTCGACTGTGAACGTATTCGTAAAATCCTGCGATTGAGCAGCCTGTGGTGAAAGACAGCTTTTACAACAAGCGGATTTGCAGCGAGCACCTGCTTTCAGTCGGTAGCTGCCTTTCGCGACAGGCAGCTATCGCCAAAAGGAGTCAGTCGTAAGTGTCCAAATCGGTGAGTAAACTTGGTCGTCTCGTTCACGGTTTATCTGTCGAGCTTCCGCCATCGTTGAAGAAATCGTCCGCTGCAACCATGCCGAAATTATCAGTTAATTTGTCCTTTTCATTTTCACTAAACATCGTTTGGGCGCGCCTTTCCTGCTTAAGGCTGGCAACTGTCTGGAAAAAGCAGCGTTCACACAGGTGTATCTCATAGCGCTCACCATCGTGGGCCGAGCCGTATCCCCAGTGGGCCTGCAACATGGCGTATTGGAGGCCATAATCCTCGACGCGAGTGCTTTCGAGGCAGACATCGCACAGGATGTCGCTCACGATCTCAACTTCTTTCTTTTCTTTGATCTTCATCATCACCTCCCGTAGCCCAAAACAAACCCACCTAGAAAAGCATAGTAGACACTGAACAATGACAAAACACTGCCCACGGGAAGCCGCATACACCGCATTCATTCTTTCCGACTTAGTCCCCTGCAATCTCGGATCGCTGCCTTATGATTTAGCCAGCCGCTATCGGCCATTTGCAGTCGTTAGCGAACGGCTGCAATGGGTCTAGGCTGTGTGAAAACACATGCGCCGTTTTGAAGTCTGCGTTGCTACGTAAAATCTGCCAGCGTTTGGTTTATCAGCAGCCCGAAAATTTGCGTAGGATCGCGATTTTCGCTCGAGTCCTAGCTGCCAATCCTGCTTAAAAACGTTTTCACACAGCCTGGGTCGTAAGCAGCCTCGCGCCGGAGGTTGCCAGGCGCTGCGAAGATGCTCACGTAACGGCCGACTCAGCCCCTTCGGCTTCGGATACGCGTAAACAACGTGTTCACGGCCTCAATATCCCCAAGCAACTCATCAGGATGTGTTACGGGACGCTGCTGGCCGGCCGCATGTGAATGCGCGCTCACATTGCGGCAGCATCGGTCGTGCAGGCGTTGCACTTCACGAAATTCCTGCTCCTGCACAGCCATCACTCCGTTAAGCCGGCCTACTGAAATTCCGTCGCGGAACCGGACAACGGTTTCGTTGAGTATCGTGTCCTCGATACCGATTTCGATCGTCACGCGAAGATCACTGTATGCATTACGGATCGCATACCGCTCAGTGTCTCCGGGAGGGGTGTTGAAGGTTGCTGCAATTTGCTGCTGGTCACGACGGTGTTGCGCGATGCGCTCGCGGTGCCGGCGCATGTCATACGGCAAACCGGAATCGACGTAGCCAGGGCCTTCCGCCCGGTAGCTGATCGACCTCACTTCAGGTGCCAGAC
Source organism: Pseudomonas sp. P5_A2_2 (assembly GCF_054177685.1). NCBI lineage: Bacteria > Pseudomonadati > Pseudomonadota > Gammaproteobacteria > Pseudomonadales > Pseudomonadaceae > Pseudomonas > Pseudomonas sp. P5_A2_2. The sequence goes on along the minus strand of NZ_JBGCUL010000083.1, from coordinate 9,303 downwards.
CCGCATCTTGGCAGAGCGTTAACAGTTCACCGAAGAATACAGCGTCGTGTGTGAATACAATGACTTGCCGGTTGGCGGACTCTTCGACAATTCGTTGCGCGACGGCGGTTCGATGGCTGTGGTCGAGGCTTGAGACCGGGTCGTCGAAAACGATTCCGGAAGTCGATCCCGACTGGTGAAGCTCAGCAAAGAAGTAGGCAAGCGCACACATACGCTGCTCTGCCTCGCTCAACACTTGGTACGGGGCAAGCTGGCAGTCCAACAGCTGAATTCCCAGGCGAACTGCCCCGGCCTCACCGGCTGAGCTGACTCCAGCTTCAACGTGCCTAAGCTCCAGCCTAGTGAGCTCCTCGTTCATGCGTCCAGCCAGAGCCTCACTGATGTAAGTCCGAGTCAGTTGGCCAGCCAGCACGCTAATCGGCCGTGTGGCTGCAATGTCATTTAGGCAATTCTGGAGCCGAGCCCTGTGGGCCAGGTTATCAATCACCCGTGCTATGCCTTCGATATGCTCGGAAAGTAGCTGCCGCGCTTCCAGCTCTTTCAACCGTAGCTTTTTGGCCGCTAAGGCCTCTGCGTCCATGTTTGCGCGCAGGCGGCCCGCCTCTACGCGAAGTACTTCCGCAACCTGAGTGATCGACGCCACCGGATTCGCTCCACGATACCCAGGACAGTCCTGCCATACCCCAGTAGCCACCGCTCTTTTGAGCCACTGAAGTCGGGCGACCAAGTCATCCTGAAAGGTCTGGATATCGTCCGGAAGCGCTGGCACACGCGCCGTCAGGCTCTCCAGCATGTTAGGGGCAACTGTGAAGTCGACACTTGCTGGACCGACTTCTCGAACGATCTGCTGCCAAGCGTTGCGTGCAGCCTGAGCAGTCTCCGCCGCCCGGTCTCGAATGTAGTGATCGAATCGCTGCAAGCGGTCCTGCGCTTCAGGACTGAGCTCTTGCTGGCAAAGTACACAGACTGCATCGTCATAGGTGACCGGGAAGGCCTGTCCTGGATAAGCAGTGCTGGACGAGTACTCACGAGCAGCGTTGAATAGCAACGCCCAAGGACCTTGCCCCGTTCCAGGAAGTAGCTGTGTAGCATCTCCTGCCTGCAACATGGCGGACGCMGCACGTTCAGCTGTCTCAGCCTCAACGACGGCTCGATGTGCCTGGTGCTTGGCATCGATAGCCTCTTCAGACACTACGCCGGCCACCACAGCGATGAGGCTGGCCAATTCATCGACCCGCGTTGCAGCATGGTCAAGTAGCGAGGCCCGGGCAGTTGGGTCCGCTTCGCTGATTTCCTGCGGAAGTCGTACACGCTCTGCCTGCTCATCATCGGCGAGCGTAGCCAATTCACGCGCTCGCGTCAGATCAGTGGTTGGGCCAATCGGATGCACCGCCCGTCCGGCAACGGTGTCGGACGGAATGACACTGAACGGTGTCGTGTCTGTTGCAAGGCCCGTGATCTCAGCCTGTAGCGCGGGGCGCAGAGCCTGATTGAGTCCATTCGCCAACTGCTGGAGATAAGTCAGAGCAGATGGCTGAAAGTTGGCAGCTTCTCGTGACTGGAGGTAATGCCGAGCGCAGTCGCCATCGAAAACGGAAATGCCCCGGAGTTCTGGCTGCGGTACGTTATCGCGATGACTGCTCCAGGTCGTCTGTTCGGCGGCGCCGTCCAGCGCGAAGTCAATAGCAGCGCTTGGTATGAGTTGCTGGTAATCCGCAGCGTAAGCATTGGCGTAGACAGCACCTGGGCTCCGGGCACGGCACGCCTGCTTCAGCACCCGTGCGTAACCGGACTTCCCCGTGCCGTTTCCGCCGTACACGATGGTGAGACCATGCGGCTGGAAGTTCAGAGCCTGACTGTTCGGGATCTTCCCCACGTTAGTAAGTGAATGCAGGGACTGCAATACGACGGTGTGGTCCCGATTCGCCTCGGCGGGGAAATGGTCTGCGGCGAATAGGACAGGCTGAAGAACCGGCAGAAATGCGCTTCGCACCCCATGGTGTTGCTTAGCGAGATCGAGAATTTCGACAAGATCCTGATCAATCCAGTCACCCTGGACACACAAACGGCGCAAGGCGTCGCTGCGCCACGGCGGCAGCCTTTCCGACCAAGCCAGTACTTCCTCGTATATAGCCATGCCTTACCTCTCTAAGTCCGTGAGGTTGTAAGGATAGTGCACCAGTCGCTACCTGGTGGCCGGCGAGCTCTGAGTCTGGATGACGACGCCCGCGCAACTCCGTCGCGTTGTGACAACCTGACTGTATGGGATGGTGGTCCTGCTTCCGCACACAAAGAATCAGCTGCTCTCGATGAGTAGGTGGAGCAAGTGCGAGATACCAAGATTCCATCTGGCGAGCACGTCGGTCGCTCTCTCAACCGGCAGTTTCCGACCCGAAACCGAACTCCGCGAAGGACAGCTATTGGCTGTGGATTCAACCGGTCGATGCAACACAACTAAATGCATCGACTTGCTTTTTATCAGCCCGAGGATGCCGACTTAACCCTCAGGAATCGGACATTGTCGCTGCGGGCTTCCGGGATCTTGGCTTGCGCTTGGTCGCGGCAGCCTGGCGTAGCTGAGTCAGCTGCTGCTCCAGTGTTTCAGCGCGGGCCTGCTGCGCTGCGGCACGTTGCTGGGTTTGGCTGAGCTCGGTCTGTATCGACTCCAATCGCCGTTGCAACTGCTCGACGTGCCGCCCGGTTTCTTTGAGCCGGGCCGACATCGCCTTACCCTCCTCCCGGGCGTGATCGACCTCGCGGTGCGCACGATCCTCGACCCCGCGTACGTAGCTCTCCTGCGCCACGCGCTCCTGCTCGGCCTTGAGCCGCGCCTCCTGCAGATCCTGTTGCAACGCCTGGTTCAGTTGTTGGGCCTCGCTACGCTCGTGCAACACAGCTTCACGCTGCTGCTGCAGGTCCTCGATCTGCGCCTGGCGCTGCGCCAACAGCAGTTCCAGATCGGCCAGGCGCAACTCCGCCGCCTGGCGCCCGGCCACGGCGTCCGCCGCCTGCTGGCGAAACTGCGCCGCGTCTAGGCGCGCCTGGTCTTCGACCGCCGCCACCCGTTCGCGTTCGACGGCCAGCACTTGGCGTTGTTCGCTCAGCGTCTGTTCGGCGACACCTTGGGCTAGATGAATCGCCTGTTGCCACACCGCCACAAAAGCCTGTGACACCTCTGCGGGCAATGCTGGCAGACGGGTCTCACCGCTCAAGCGCTCGGCCAGACGCGTCCACCATTGATCGAGTAGACCACCGACCCGCGCCGGGCTGCCGCGTCCCAGTTCCAAACGCACGCGCTCTACGGTCGGGCGTTCGCCGCGGGCCAGCACCGCATCCGCGGCGGCAAACACCTCGTGTTCCGGCACCCCTACTGCCATGGCTCATCTCCCGCTATATTAGGTCTGATAATAGAATGTTATCCGATCTTATTTTCTAGAATATGGATTTATTGTACGTTGAACGTATTAAATATTACAGACCAGTTGCCCCTGATCGACGAAACCCCGCTGGACCCGCATTTTCTGGCACTCAACGCCCAGGAAGCGGCGGCGGCCTTTATCGCCGCCGGTACCGCGGCCAACACGGTACGCAGCTACCGCAGCGCCCTCGCCTACTGGTCGGCCTGGCTGCAGTTGCGTTACGGCCAGGCACTGGGCGATGCGCCACTGCCCGCTACCGTGGCCGTGCAGTTTGTGCTCGATCATCTGGCGCGGCCGCTGGAACACGGCGGCTGGGCCCACCTGCTGCCGCCATCGATTGACGCGGCACTGGTCACCGCCCGGGTCAAGGCCAAGGTGGGACCGCTGGCGTTCAACACGGTCAGTCACCGTCTTTCAGTGCTCGGTAAATGGCACCGACTCAACGGTTGGGACAGCCCGAGCGAGGCGCCGGCGCTGAAGTCCCTGCTGCGCGAGGCACGCAAAGCCCAGTCGCGCCAGGGCGTGAACGTACGCAAGAAAACCGCGATCGTGCTTGAGCCGTTGCAGGCCCTGCTCGCCACCTGCGACGACGACGGCGTGCGCGGGGTGCGGGATCGCGCCCTGCTCCTGCTGGCCTGGAGCGGTGGCGGCCGACGGCGCTCGGAAGTCGTGGGGCTGCAAGTCGGTGATGTGCGCCAACTCGATGCCGACACCTGGCTGTACACCTTGGGTACGACCAAAACCGACACTGGCGGTGTGCGGCGTGAAAAGCCACTGCGTGGGCCCGCAGCACAAGCGCTTTCCGCCTGGCTGGCCGTGGCTCCAGCCGAAACCGGCCCGTTATTTCGCCGGATGTATAAAGGCAATAAAGTTGGGATCACACCCTTATCGGCAGATCAAGTCGCGCGCGTTGTGCAGCGTCGGGCGAAACTGGCCGGCCTGGAGGGGGATTGGGCGGCGCACAGCTTGCGTTCGGGCTTCGTCACTGAAGCTGGCCGCCAAGGCGTGCCTCTCGGCGAGGTAATGGCCATGACCGAACATCGCAGCGTGAGTACGGTTATGGGATATTTCCAAGCTGGATCCCTATTGTCCAGTCGTGCGACACATTTGCTGGAAGATGAATGAATACCGCCGACCTCAGACTCCAGATCATCCACCAGCTTTGCTCGCACCGCCTCAGACTCCGCTGCATGCGGTAGTCGACTTGAATATGGCGACCGGCTTTGCTCAGGATGCACCTGCCGTCCAGACGGCTATCATGGCTGCCACGCAGGGACCGATTCGTGCCTCTGAGTTTTACGACAAAACCAGTGCTGCAGCTTGGAGGTCCAAACCATCTTGGTATTTGGTTGCTCGTGAAGACTGCTTGATCCAACCCGACCGTCAGCGTGCATTCCCGAAAAAATTCCAGCGCAGGCACCGAAAATCGAGACCAGTCCTGTGCCACAACAGTCGCGTCCAGCGCATGTGGCCAATGTCATTACACAAGTCTCAGGCAGCGGCCCCAACCGTGGTTGATTCGGCGGTGCAACCGCTGAACCCTAAAAGCACTAAAAACAGGGCTTAACGAAGCTACCCGCGCCCTGTAGCGAACACTTGGAGCCATGGCCATTGCGTATTGTTTGCAATGAAGGAGTGCTTAGTTGCGTTTGCTATCCCACGCTGGGATGGCCCGAAGGCCTAATGGGCAAGCCCAATTTCCTTTAGTCCTGATTCCAAGAGCCGTGGCCGTAGTCTAGCGAGCGCATTCGTGGGTACAGCCAACCAGAAGAGATTGCGCGCTCGGGTTAGCGCGACGTAGCCGATCCGGCCGACCTCGCTATCCACTCCTGCCAGCATGGACTCCACATTCGCCGTTTTCGCTACGTAAAGCACCGCGTCTATGCTCTCACCTTTGACCTGATGCACTGTCTGAATTCGCAACCTTGGTCCAACTGCTGCGCGCAGCTCAATCGCCTCAACTAATGGTCCGGCAGGAAGCAACGCGCGTGACAGCCGTCGATTCGAGCCCTCAGAAGGATTAAGAGCAAAGTCGGTCTGCAACGAATGCAATAACTGGCGAAGGCGGGACTGCAAGGCTGGAAGCCATTCGACCACTCCTGGGAGATGCGACGAAGGCAACCCGACCTCAGGGTCTCTGGTGAACCTCCAGATCCGCCGGCGTAGTTCAAGCGAGTCGGGATCGGGCAATGTACTCGAGAACTCTGCCAGTAAGCCCACAGGCGGCTCGTCGCTGCGCTGGAAACCGATCACATCTCTGGCAGATTTCTAAATGCCTAGGGCGTTCGCAAGCGCGGAAAGGTTGTCAGCTAGAGTCTTCTGTTGGGCGCGAGGCTGCTAGCATTTAGCTCAGAAAGGTGACTCTTAAGATCCTTACGGGCGAAAACCCAAACGCGAGATGACTATTACGCACCTCAAATTAAAAGAGCGTACATTTGTTAACAGCTACCTCGAAACGCGAACAGGGCTTCATCTGCTTAGAGGTGATTCCAGTCATGCGTGGGGCACGCCTGTTATCGGAGAAACCTAAAAAGAGAGGAGATACTGTAATCTGAAACATGCGCGTTACACTGTTCCATCAGCAACAGCTAAAATGCATTACATTAGCCATCACCCAGAACTGGATCAGATGCACATTTAGTTATCACGACGCGAGGGATCAACGCAGCCAAGATATCGGTTCCCCCTCGCGCTGAAATGCGCATATGATAAGCTGCTTTTATAACTTTGTAGTGGATTAGGTCATGAAGCCCATTATTAGCGAAGCCTTGGTTAAACGGGCATTAATAAGCTTGGAAAGGAAAGGTGTAAAAGCGACGCTGGAAGCGATTCGTGCAGAAATGGGTAATCACGGTTCAAAAACCACGATAGTTAAACACCTACGAGCTTTAAAATCTAAAGAGCTGAATCAATCCGCGGAACGATCTAAATCTCACGAGGAGATAAACAATGACCAATTCCAATCTCAGGATTCATCGAGCCTATGGAGTCAGCACAACGATTTCGCTCGCCTGCTAGAAACATTGCACAAATATGGCGCTACCAAGGAATACCCAGAATTAATAGAAGAGCTTTGTAAAATAATTGCAGACCTGAAGCAAGAAAATATTAAGGTAAAAAATGAACTTAGTTCATTGAAATATTTTCAACGACAGGTCATAGATGCATTGAATGTCACGGCGAAAACTTAAGCATAGCGATCTAAAACGCAGATTGTTAGCTTCGGAATTTTTTGTAGGAGCCTGTATCGTAGGTCGCGCACTCGTTTATAAATTTTCTTTTCACGAGATGTTTTGTCGCCGGAACGGAATGCGGCGCGATTATTTATATATTTCATAAATAATTCTCGCTCGGACCAATTGAGGCGACAGATGGCGCTGCACCACGCTGCCCATGCTGTGGGAGCCTGGCCGGATTGGTACGTCGCATAATCCTGAGAGACAATGCTCCACGATTGAAGTTTTTCCGCACTGATAGATGAACATAATCGTGCAGGGGAAAATGCTTGATTGCTTTCACATCGTACCATCACTACTTCCAATAAATAATCAGCAAAGGGTTTCCATAACGGCTCTAAAATTAGCTGAGCATAGCTCTCAGCTAGCCAGTCGGTGATGTATGCAGTCCAAACTTCGTATGGTTTTGGAGAAATTATCATGGCCACTAGGAACGTGATGCGATCCAGTACAGGCATTAAACTCAAGTCATCCCAAAGAACTCTCAAATATAATTTATTTGCTGGATACACCTCCGTCTGGAGCACTTGGTGAATATCAAGGTGAGCACTTGATTCGTCCATAATTTTCCAGAATGGATGGTTCAATAAATCGCGCAATTTCGGCTCTAAATCGACAATTATCGCCAGTTTGTCATTCTGAGGCATTTGGCCTTTTAAAAACATGTTCCATGAGCGCTTCTCCTGCGCACCATGGGCAAGTCCTAATCTCCGTTCATACCAACGTGCCAATTGATAACCATTAGGTTGGATGCCCGCAAGTTCTGTAAGTCTTTGAGCTAAGACCGCTGCTTTCAGCGCCTGCAACGGTGTTTTGTTCTTACGCCCCATTTGAATGCCACCTCCTCATAAAATGCGTCAGTATCATTCTGTAATCCACCGTACCAAATCAAGGTTTTCTTCACGTCGCCAACGCACAAACTTTTTCGTGCTTCAAACCCCCGTATTTATTGAGTTCGGACATGCGAGTTATTTTTTTGTTGGACCCTAGGAATCATGCACGGTCGATCGTTAGTATTTTGCCGACGGGGCCAGTATCAACAGTGCGGTGAATACGGACCGTACCGTACACATTTAGTGCCGAGCATCAACTTGAAAGGTAAAGGCCCTAAAGGGAGAAATTTTTGAGGATCGCAATTGAGTGCGGTCACCTTGTGGTGGCCAATGGTAAGTTAGCAGTAGTAATGGAGGTAGGACCGCAGGGTAATGTGACGGTCACTGAATATGGTATTGGGACTGTATCAGTAGTCGATCTCGCGAATATCCAACCTATCCCACAGTCTCGCGACAGCGCTGAATACAATAAACGTAACGTAACTCATATAACGGAGCGCAGCGCCTCGCAAATGATACTAGCGGGCGAAAGATCATCCGTTATTGAATTATTTATTAATAAATTACATACGGCAAAAGACGCTGCGGCATTGTTAGGCGTTAAAAAAAGCGCATTCTATGAACTCGTTAAAAGATACAGCCCAGACTTAGGCCCTGTCACACTAATAAAAAATAATCCCGGCCCTAAACCAGGCAGTATGCGAACTGATACTGAAACTATACACGTTATTAAAGAATGCTATGACAAACACTATCACGGAAGATCAGCTTCGTACGCAAATGTATGGCGACAAGTACAAAGTGCATGCCATGCACTTGGGTTAATGTGCCCAAGCCTTGCAACTGTAAAAAAAATAATAAAGAGCATAGATGAAAAAGAAATATTTCAAAAAAAACATGGCAGTGATGCGACGAATCAGATTTATCAATCTCGTCCCGGCATCGTCTTTACAGACCGCCCTCTTCAAGTAGCACAAATGGACCACACACGAGTAGATTTAATACTTCGCGCAGAACATGATCGTACGAAAGTTATAGGAAGACCTTGGCTCACAGTAATTATAGACGTGCACACGCGCGTCATCCTAGGTTATTACCTGACAATGTTTGCCCCTTCACTAATTTCTGTTCAGCAAACAATGGGAATGGCAATCCTCCCTAAAAGCAGTGGTTATTTTCAGTTAGCTAGCGAATCAAATCATTATCCATATTTTGGCTTTCCCGAAAGATTATTGATGGATAACGCAGCTGAATTTCGATCTCCGATACTTGAAGCGACATTGCGAAAATATAAAATAAATCCCGAGTGGCGAATCATTGGCAAAAAGCATATGGGCGGTCATATTGAACGTTTGATCGGGACTTTCATGACCTCTGCAGTACATTTTCTACCAGGAACTACCTTCTCCAACATACAGCAGCGCGGTGACTATGACAGTGAAAAACATTCTGCTTTAACGTTTAAAGAATTTTGCACCTGGTTCGCAGGACAAGTGCTTATCTATCACGGCACTGTTCACTCTCAGTTAAAAAAATCCCCAAAAGATGCATGGGAACAGGCGTTTCGCGAAAAGCAAATCACCACGCCCGAATTGGTCGTAAATCCGCAAACGCTGTATCTAGATTTCTTACCAGAAAAAATAAAACCCGTGAGAAACAATGGAATAACACTCAATACTAGGCGATATTACACGCCGAAATTAAATCGAGTCCAAGGAAGAGGCAAGGTAATCGTAAAGTTCGATCCGTATGATTTGACCGTAATATGGGTCAATATCGAAGGGGTGTATGTGCGTGTACCACAAGTGTCTTTAG
>NZ_JBGCUL010000082.1:0-11140 GCF_054177685.1 Pseudomonas sp. P5_A2_2 | reverse complement strand
CGGGCAAGCCCGCTCCCACAGGGAGCCAGGGTGAACACATTTTTGTGCTCGTCTACGATCAACTGTGGGAGCGGGCTTGCCCGCGATGGCGTCCGCAAGCTCACCGAAAATCACTGGGATTGAATAATGCTTAACCGCTCCCCCACCACCATCTCGGTAATCCAGTCCACCAGGATCGAGGTGTAGGCCTGCTGGGAAATCGGGTCACTCAAGGCATGGTCGGCTCCATCGATGATGCGGTGGGTCAGTGAGTGCGTCTGCTGGCAGGCTGCCCGATAGCTCATGATCGTCGCGTGGGGCACGTATTCGTCGGTCTCGGACTGCACCAGCAGGACATCCCCGGTGAACTGCGAACAGGCATGCAACGCGCGGTTACTGTCGGCACGTACCAGGGTACCTCGGTAATCACGTAGATCCAGTTTGTCCAGATCGCGTTTCGGCGTGTGCCATTGCTCGTCGCGATACAACGCCGGTACCCGTAGCGCCAGCCAACGCACCGGCCTGAGCGAGGTCAGAATCGAGGCCAGATACCCCCCGTAACTGGTGCCGACCACGGCAATCGCCGACGTATCGAGAGCCGGGTGCGCGAGCAATCGGTCATAGGCTGCCAACAGGTCACGCAGGTTGTCTTCGCGGGTCACCCGGGACAATGGAATACCGGTGCCGCCGGTGTGTCCGCGCAGGTCGAACGTCAGGCAGACACAGCCCAACGCGGCGATGCCCTTGGCGCGCTCCAGATCCCGCTCCTGACTGCCGCCCCAACCGTGCACGAAGAGCACGCCGGGGACTTTCGATTTGGGGCTCAGAAAAGTCCCGCTCATCTGTTCGTTGTCGATGTCGATCTGAATGGATTCGCTTCTAGCCGTCATAGGATTTAACCGTCACATACTTGAGGAGAAAGTCACTGGTCTGCGCCGGCCCGCGATACACCTCGATGGCGTCTGCCGGCAACGGCTGATCGCTGTAGGTTTCCACCGAAGACACACGAGTCGCGCGCATCCCCGGATCGTTGACGAAACTCTGCAAGGCCGCTACCTCGGCGCTGCTGGCACCGCCCATGCGCCAGGACTGTTCGAGCACGCCACTGCGCTGTTTGCCGTCGCTATCGATGCCCTGAGCGATGTCGTAGTTGCGCCGCGATGCATAGAAACCTGGATAGGCTTCATCCGCGGCGCTGTCGAACACCTGCGCTTGCTTGATAGCCACCCGCACATCATCGGCCAGGTCCAGCTTCAGTAAATCGACGTAGCTGCCCTGCACCACCAACAGGTTCGAGCCGCCATACACCTCTTCGCCCCTTGCGTCCTTGGTCAAGTATTGTTCACCGCAGTAACTCAGCACCTTGTCGCCGATGAAACTCTGACCGACGCTGTGGGTGATCACTTGATCCAGGTCCTGCTCCAACACCACGCCTTGCGCGAACAGCGTTTTGGCTTCGGGTCGGGCGAGGATTTCGTCGAACCGGTCGAGGCTGTCGATCACTTCCTGACCCCGCCCGGCGCAGGCGTGAATCGGCTTGAGGCGGATCGGGCCGGTATAGAGCAGATGCTTCGCCGCTGGCCGTGCATCCTCCAGCGAGAACACACTGAGACCGTCGAGCACGACACTGCGCACCCGCTCGGAAAACAATGGTGCCCAGCCTTGCGGTGCATGGGCATGGTGGTTGAGCAATCCATGACTGATGGCTTTGGTGCATATGAAGTCGTGGTCGACATAACCGCCCCACAAGTCCTCCGGCCCCTTGACCCCGAGTTGCCGGGCAACCGCAGCGCCCACCAGGGTCTGGGTCGGCAACAGGTAGAGGTCCTGCCCGTCGTGCAACTGCGGGTCGTAGCTGCCGCCGTACTCGAGCCCCAGTATCTGCGCCAGCCAGCGGGCCAGTGCACGGTTGGTTTCGACTTCATGCAGTGGCGCATCGGCGAGCACCGAATGGGCGACCACCAGTTTCTTGCGGTTTGTTGGGGTCATGCCCCCCCCCCTTCAATCGACGCTTGATGAATGTAGCTGAAGGGGTGCAGAGATCAGGCCAAGCCTGTGTACGGGGAAAGGGTTTTCAAATCAGCCTGTTGCGCAGAAAGTGATGGCATGATGCCTGTTTTATTCTGCACGACGCCCTTTGAAATTCCGGCATTTTGCACGATTCAAACCCGCACACCCGACCCTGTGGGAGCGAGCTTGCTCGCGATAGCGGTGTGTCAGACACATCAATGTTGAATGTCATGCCCTCATCGCGAGCGAGCTCGCTCCCACAGTATGTTTGTGGTGCTGCGTCTAGCGCGGCGCCGCCCCCGGTGTCACCCCAAACCGCATCCGATAATCACTCGGCGCCAGCCCGGTGATTTTCTTGAACGTCGCGCGAAACGCCCCGGGGTCCTGGTAACCCACGGTCCAGGCGATATGGTCGATGGTGCCGTTGGTGAACTCGAGCATTTCCCGGGCCTTGCCGACTCGCAGATGCTGGCAGTATTCGGTGGGTTTGAGCCCGGTAGCCGCGCGGAATCTTCGCAGGAAGGTGCGCTCCTCCAGCCCTGCCTTTTCGGCCATCGCCGCCAGCGACACATCGATTGCCCCGGTGCTTTGCAGCCAGTGTTGCACCTTGAGGATCGCCGCATCACCATGACCGAGGATCGGCGCAAAGTTGCTGCCGCACTCACTGGCGCTGTCGCTGTGCTCCACCACCAGAAAACGTGCGGTATTGGTGGCAATGCTCGGTCCCAACAACCGGTTGACCAGGCGCAAACCCAGTTCGGACCAGGCCATCAGCCCGGCGGTGGTAATCAGATCACCGTCATCGACAATCGGTGTGTCGGCCTTGAGCCTGATCGCCGGGTAACGTTCGGCAAAGGTTTTGGCCGAGGTCCAGTGGGTGGTGGCGCTACGACCGTCGAGCAGACCACTTTCGGCCAACAGGATAGAACCCACGCAAACCCCGCCCAGCGTCGCGCCGCTGGCATGTTGCTCGCGCAACCAGCGGATCAATCCCTGTGGCGCCTGGCCTTCGGAAAAACCGGCGATCGATGGCGGAATCAACACGGCCACCGGGGTGCGCTCCGGACCGGGATGGCTGTTGAAGACCCGAACTGGCGGCTGATCACCTTCGACCTGCCAATGGCTGACCCGCAACAGCGGCAACTGCGCAGACTGATGTTCGGCGGCGATCCGGTTGGCCACCCCGAACAAGTCCGTCAAGCCATGCACCGCCGCCATCTGCGCGCCGGGATAGATCAGCACACCGAGCTCGGCGATTGCCCTTTCTGCATCCATTGTCAGTTTTCCCCCTCTTATTGTCGGTGCGGCCAATCCCCGGATCGTCTGCCAGCGCCAATACTTCATTCCACACCAACACACACTTCGAGGAATCAGTCATGGCCAAGCAAGCGCTCATCGTAGTCGATATCCAGAACGACTACTTCCCCCAAGGCAAGTGGCCGCTGGTCGGTGCCGACGCCGCCGCAGACAACGCCGCACGCCTGATCAAGGCCTTCCGCGACGCCGGTGATTCGGTGGTGCACATCCGCCACGAATTCACCTCCGAAGAGGCACCGTTTTTCTCCCCGAACTCCGAAGGCGCCAAGCTCCACCCCAAAGTTCTCAACCGCGCCGACGAGCCTGTGGTGCTCAAGCACTTCGTCAATTCATTCCGCGAAACCGAGCTGAAATCGATCCTCGACGAGCAAGGCATCAAGGAACTGGTGGTCGTGGGCAGCATGAGCCACATGTGCGTCGACGGCATCACCCGTGCGGCGGCGGACTTTGGCTATAAGGTAACCGTGATCCACGACGCCTGCGCGACCCGTGACCTGGAGTTCAATGGCGTGACAGTTCCGGCGACGCAGGTTCATGCGGCGTTCATGGCAGCCCTGGCGTTTGCGTATGCCAGCGTAGTGTCGACCAACGATTTCCTCGCGGCCTGAGTCTGCGGTTAAATTCCACCGCCCATAAAAAACCCGCACTTCAGGCCGAAGTGCGGGTTTTGTTTTGTCAGCTTGTAGCTTGTAGCTTGTAGCTTGTAGCTTGTAACTTGAGGCTTGCAGCTGCTTTAGAACGGAATATCGTCATCAAAGCTGTCGAAATCCGGAGCCGGCTGAGGAGCAGCCGGCTGTGGCGCCGGACGCGACTGTTGCGGTGCCGACTGCTGTGGACGCGGAGCCTGCTGGCGCGGAGCGGATTGCTGGTAGTTGTTACCGCCGCCCTGACCCTGTTGGTCGCCTTGTGGACGACCGCCCAGCAACTGCATGGTGCCTTGCATGTCGACCACGATTTCGGTGGTGTAACGCTTGATACCGTCTTTTTCCCACTCGCGGGTCTGCAGCTTGCCTTCGATGTACACCTGCGAACCTTTACGCAGGTATTCGCCGGCGATCTCAGCCACTTTGCCGAACATCGACACACGGTGCCATTCGGTTTTTTCGACTTTCTGACCGGTTTGCTTGTCGGTCCACTGTTCGCTGGTCGCCAGACTCAAGTTGGTCACGGCGTTACCATTGGGCAGGTAACGAACTTCAGGATCCTGGCCGCAAGTGCCGACCAATATGACTTTGTTAACCCCACGGGCCATTACGTTCTCCTAGGCTACGCACGCTGCCCCGGCCGAGTTGTTCACCAGGCTTTCAAGGGTGGTGCGATCCAATAGTTCGGTGTCCAATTTGATGTAAATGGCCGCTTCATCAGCGACTATCACTGCATCTGTTACCCCTACGACCGCCTTCAGGCGCTCGACCAGACCCGCTTCGCGGATCGCCTCGGGCGACAACGGCAAGCGCAGGCTTGTCACGTAGGGAGGTTCTCGCATGGTAACAGCAAAGGCCAGCCAGAGGGCAGCCAGACCGGCGCATCCGAGGAACACAACCGACAGACCGCCATGCTGGAACAGCCAGCCGCCGAGGATGCCCCCCAGTGCCGAGCCCAGGAACTGGCTGGTGGAATAAACCCCCATCGCCGTACCCTTGCCGCCCGCCGGTGAAACCTTGCTGATCAGCGATGGCAACGAAGCTTCCAGCAGATTGAATGCGGTGAAGAACACCACCGTACCGATCACCAGAGCCCGCAAGCTATCGCCGAACTGCCAGAAGAATAGCTCAGTGAGCATCAGCGTCACGACGGCGCCGAGTAAAACTCGTTTCATTTTGCGTTTCTTCTCGCCGTAGATAATGAACGGGATCATGGCGAAGAAAGAAATCAGCAGCGCGGTCAGGTACACCCACCAGTGCTGCTCTTTGGGCAGCCCGGCCTTCTCGACCAGCGCCAGTGGCAAGGCGACGAAGCTGGACATCAACATCGCGTGCAAGACAAAAATGCCGAGGTCCAGGCGCAGCAGGTCCGGATGCTTGAGGGTCGGGATCAGCGCCTGGCGCGCGACACCGGACTCGCGATGYTGCAACGGGCTGGTGGAGCGCGGCACCATGAACATCACGATCACGATGCCGAACAACGCCATGCCGCCCGTGGCAAGGAACAGCCCGGACAGCCCGAAGGCGCGGGTCAGCAGCGGGCCGACCACCATGGCCACCGCAAACGACAGGCCGATGGTCATGCCGATCATGGCCATGGCCTTGGTCCGGTGCTGCTCGCGGGTCAGGTCCGACAGCAAGGCCATGACCGCCGCGGAAATCGCCCCGGCGCCCTGCAGGATTCGCCCGGCAATCACACCCCAGATCGAATCGGCATTGGCTGCCAGCAGACTGCCGAGGGCAAACACGATCAGGCCCAGGTAAATCACCGGGCGGCGACCGATGCGGTCGGAAATGAAACCGAAAGGAATCTGGAAAACCGCCTGGGTCAGCCCATAAGCGCCAATCGCCAGGCCAATCAGGGCCGGAGTAGCCCCGGCCAGATCCATCCCATAGGTCGCCAGAACCGGCAACACCATGAACATGCCAAGCATACGGAAGGCGAACACCAGGGCCAGACCGCTTGCTGCGCGGGTCTCGCTGCCACTCATGCGCTCGCTGTGGGGATCGTGCATGGAAAAACCTCATGTTAACCGGCGGCGATTCTACCAGTCCCTTCGATTGGCAGGGTATATCGCGACGCTTTGACGCGCATTGCTGACACACTCTTCATGTAAGACAGTAGCCCACTCGTTTGATAGTGTGCATCCATCCAGTATTTGGCCGTATACTCCTACGTTTTCGACGCCCGCCAAGCGAGGCCACCTTGGACAAGATCCTGATTCGTGGGGCTCGAACCCACAACCTGAAGAACATCGACCTGACCCTGCCACGGGACAAGCTGATCGTCATCACCGGCCTGTCCGGCTCCGGAAAGTCGTCCCTGGCGTTCGACACCCTGTACGCCGAAGGTCAGCGCCGCTACGTCGAATCGCTGTCGGCCTACGCCCGGCAGTTCCTGTCGATGATGGAAAAACCCGATGTCGACACCATCGAAGGCCTGTCGCCGGCGATCTCCATCGAGCAGAAGTCCACCTCGCACAACCCGCGCTCGACGGTCGGCACCATTACCGAAATCTACGACTACCTGCGTCTGCTTTATGCACGCGTGGGTATTCCCCGTTGCCCGGATCACGATATCCCGCTGGAAGCGCAGACCGTCAGCCAGATGGTCGACCTGGTCCTCGCCGAACCGGAGGGCAGCAAACTGATGCTGTTGGCGCCGGTCATCCGCGAGCGCAAAGGCGAGCACCTGTCGGTTTTCGAAGAGCTGCGCGCCCAAGGGTTCGTCCGCGCCCGAATCAACGGCAAGCTCTACGAGCTGGACGAAGCACCCAAGCTCGACAAGCAGAAAAAACATACCATTGATGTCGTGGTCGACCGCTTCAAGGTTCGCGCCGACCTGCAACAACGCCTGGCGGAATCCTTCGAGACCGCGCTGAAACTGGCGGACGGCATCGCCCTGGTGGCCCCGATGGACGACGAGCCGGGTGAAGAGATGATCTTCTCCGCACGCTTCGCCTGCCCGATCTGTGGTCACGCCATCAGCGAGCTTGAGCCAAAACTGTTCTCCTTCAACAACCCGGCGGGCGCTTGCCCGACCTGTGATGGTTTGGGAGTAAAGCAGTTCTTCGACATCAAGCGCCTGGTCAATGGCGAACTGACCCTGGCCGAAGGGGCGATTCGTGGCTGGGATCGGCGCAACGTCTATTACTTCCAGATGCTCGGGTCGCTGGCGGCCCACTATAAATTCAGCCTTGAAGTGCCGTTCAACGAATTGGCCGCTGACCAGCAGAAAAATATCCTGCACGGCAGCGGTTCGCAAAACGTCGACTTCAAATACCTGAACGACCGTGGCGATATCGTCAAACGCTCGCATCCGTTCGAAGGCATCGTGCCGAACCTGGAGCGACGCTACCGCGAGACCGAATCGGCATCGGTGCGCGAAGAGCTGGCCAAGTTCCTCAGCACCCAGTCGTGCCCGGATTGCCGCGGCACCCGCCTGCGGCGTGAGGCGCGGCACGTGTGGGTCGGCGAGAAAACCCTGCCGGCAGTGACCAACCTGCCTATCGGTGATGCGTCCGATTATTTTGGCGGGCTCAAGCTCACCGGAAGGCGTGGGGAAATTGCCGACAAGATCCTCAAGGAAATCCGCGAACGCCTGCAGTTCCTGGTCAACGTCGGTCTCGACTATCTGTCGCTGGATCGCAGCGCGGACACCTTGTCCGGTGGTGAGGCCCAGCGTATTCGTCTGGCCAGCCAGATTGGTGCCGGCCTGGTGGGCGTCCTGTACATCCTAGACGAGCCCTCCATCGGCCTGCATCAGCGCGATAACGACCGGCTACTGGGCACCCTCAAGCATCTGCGTGATATCGGTAACACGGTGATCGTGGTCGAGCACGACGAAGACGCCATTCGTCTGGCCGACTACGTGGTGGACATCGGCCCGGGCGCGGGTGTGCATGGCGGGCATATCGTCGCCGAAGGCACGCCGGCCGAGGTCATGGCGCATCCGGACTCGCTGACCGGCAAATACCTGTCGGGCCGGGTGAAGATCGAAGTCCCGGCCAAGCGCACACCACGCAACAAGAAGCTGACGCTGGCGCTCAAGGGCGCGCGTGGCAACAACCTGCGCAATGTCGACCTGGAGATTCCGATCGGCCTGCTGACCTGTGTGACCGGCGTGTCCGGCTCCGGCAAGTCGACGCTGATCAACAACACGCTGTTCCCTTTGAGCGCTACAGCGCTGAATGGCGCCACTACCCTTGAAGCGGCCGTCCACGACAGCATCAAGGGCCTTGAGCACCTGGACAAGGTCGTCGACATCGACCAGAGCCCGATCGGCCGTACACCGCGCTCCAACCCGGCGACCTACACCGGATTGTTCACGCCGATCCGCGAGTTGTTCGCCGGCGTACCGGAGTCCCGCTCCCGGGGCTACGGGCCGGGGCGCTTCTCCTTCAACGTCAAGGGCGGCCGCTGCGAGGCTTGTCAGGGCGACGGCTTGATCAAGGTGGAGATGCACTTCCTGCCGGACATCTACGTGCCGTGCGACGTGTGCAAGAGCAAGCGTTACAACCGCGAAACCCTGGAGATCAAGTACAAGGGCAAGAACATCCACGAAACCCTCGAGATGACCATCGAGGAAGCACGGGAGTTCTTCGATGCTGTACCGGCCCTGGCGCGCAAGCTGCAAACGTTGATGGACGTCGGCCTGTCGTACATCAAGCTGGGGCAATCGGCGACCACACTCTCCGGTGGTGAAGCCCAACGGGTGAAACTCTCCCGCGAGCTGTCCAAGCGCGATACCGGCAAGACCCTGTACATCCTCGATGAACCGACCACCGGGCTGCACTTCGCGGATATCCAGCAACTGCTGGACGTGCTGCATCGCCTGCGCGACCACGGCAACACCGTGGTGGTGATCGAACACAACCTGGACGTGATCAAGACCGCTGACTGGCTGGTGGACCTGGGTCCGGAGGGTGGTTCCAAGGGCGGTCAGATCATTGCCGTCGGCACGCCGGAGGAAGTGTCCGAGATGAAGCAATCCCACACCGGTTACTACCTCAAACCGCTGCTGGAGCGTGATCGGGCTTAACCTGGCCCCACGAAAAAGCCCCTGTCACTTCATCAGTGACAGGGGCTTTTTTGTATCCGCTGAATCAGGCGTGGGATTGCAGGTAGTTCTCAAGCCCGATCAACTTGATCAGACCCAACTGCTTCTCGAGCCAGTAGGTGTGATCTTCTTCTGTGTCATGCAATTGAACCCGCAGCATTTCGCGGCTGACATAGTCCTTGTGCTGCTCGCAGAGCGTGATGCCCTTGCACAGCGCAGCCCGCACCTTGTACTCCAGGCGCAAATCCGCTTCGAGCATCTCTGTCACCGTGGTGCCGACATCGAGATCGTCCGGACGCATGCGCGGCGTGCCTTCGAGCATCAGAATCCGGCGCATCAGGGCATCGGCGTGCCCTGCTTCCTCTTCCATTTCGTGGTTGATTCGTTCGTAGAGCTTGGCGAAACCCCAGTCCTCATACATCCGCGAGTGGACGAAATATTGATCACGCGCGGCCAGTTCGCCGGTCAGCAACGTGTTGAGGTAATCGATCACATCTGGGTGGCCTTGCATCGCCCTACATCTCCCTGCCTGAAAGTTGTAGTTTGAACCAACATGCCCTTATCGTCACTCGCAAGACGCAATAAAAGCGAAGATATTCTGAGAAAAGCGGCTGAAATAACGCAAAAAACCGCCCAAACAAGGGCGGTTCTGCTTCTCATTTAGACTTCGTTAAGCTGTACGTTGAGTAGCTTTGCGATTGCTTCTCCATACGCCGGGTCAGCCTTGTAGAAATGTTGCAGCTGGCGATCAACCACATCACTCGACACACCCGCCATCGCACCGGCAATGTTGCTGACCAGCAGCGATTTCTGCTCTTCAGTCATCAAGCGGAACAACGCACCGGCATGACTGTAGTAATCCGTGTCTTCACGGTGGTCGTAACGATCGGCGGCACCACTGAGGGCCAACGCTGGCTCTGCGTAACGAGGCGCCTGCTTCGGCGACTCGACGTAGCTGTTCGGCTCGTAGTTCGGCGCTGCACCGCCATTGCCGCCAAAAGCCATCGAACCATCGCGCTGGTAAGTGTTGACCGGACTGCGCGCAGCGTTGACGGGCAACTGCTGGTGATTGGTGCCGACACGGTAGCGATGAGCGTCCGCGTAGGCGAAGACCCGACCTTGCAGCATACGATCCGGCGACAGACCAACTCCCGGCACCATATTGCTGGGACCGAACGCCGCTTGCTCGACTTCCGCGAAGTAGTTCTGCGGGTTGCGATTGAGCTCCAGCACTCCGACTTCAATCAGTGGAAACTCTTTCTGCGACCAGGTTTTGGTGACATCAAACGGGTTCTCGTAGTGCGTCGCCGCCTGAGCCTCGCTCATGATCTGAATGCACACGCGCCATTTCGGGAAATCACCCTGCTCGATGGCATTGAACAAGTCGCGCTGGGCGTAATCCGGATCGGTACCCGCCAGGCGCGCCGCCTCGGCAGGAGCGAGGTTCTTGATCCCTTGTTGGGTCTTGTAGTGCCACTTCACCCAGTGACGCTCACCTTGAGCGTTGATAAGGCTGTAAGTGTGGCTGCCGAAGCCGTGCATGTGGCGGTATCCGTCAGGGATACCCCGGTCGGAGAACAGGATGGTGACCTGATGCAGCGCCTCGGGCGAATGCGACCAGAAATCCCACATCATCTGGGC
This sequence comes from Pseudomonas sp. P5_A2_2, assembly GCF_054177685.1. Classification (NCBI taxonomy): domain Bacteria; kingdom Pseudomonadati; phylum Pseudomonadota; class Gammaproteobacteria; order Pseudomonadales; family Pseudomonadaceae; genus Pseudomonas; species Pseudomonas sp. P5_A2_2. The sequence continues at coordinate 490 of NZ_JBGCUL010000082.1, read as the reverse complement.
ACTCTTCAGGTTGCTTTGCGGTAAACGCTTCTGGGTGTGGATAAAGTCCGGAAACTTCAGTGGATCGCGAATGAAAAACACGGGGGTGTTGTTGCCAACGATGTCCCAGTTGCCTTCCTCGGTGTAAAACTTCAAGGCAAAGCCGCGCGGATCACGCTCGGTATCGGCCGAACCACGCTCACCGCCCACGGTGGAAAACCGCAGGAAAGTGGGGGTTTGCTTGCCGACCGCCTCAAACAGCTTCGCGCTGGTGTATTGAGTGATATCGCGCGTGACGGTGAACGTACCGTAGGCCCCCGAGCCTTTGGCGTGCACACGGCGCTCAGGGATGTTTTCACGGTTGAAGTGGGCAAGCTTCTCGATCAGGTGAAAGTCGTCGAGCAGCAACGGGCCACGAGGGCCGGCGGAACGGGAATTCTGGTTATCGGCAACAGGAGCGCCACTGGCGGTGGTAAGCGTTTTGTTTTGGCTCATGCGATCTTCCTTCCTC
>NZ_JBGCUL010000081.1:0-11174 GCF_054177685.1 Pseudomonas sp. P5_A2_2 | reverse complement strand
CGGATTACCTGACACTTCAAACGACCTCAGAAACGCTGGCAACACGACTGTTGGCGCTCGCCAGGAATATCAAGCCCAAGCAAGTGGCCAAAAGCCTACGTGGTCCCAAAATCGCCAAACCCAAGGAGTGGCTGGACGGCAAAGCTGCGCATGCTCATGTGTCGACGGATCGGGTGCTCAAGGCCCATAAAGGGAAAACACCTTGAAAGGGCTGGCTGTAAGAGCGGAACCCTAAGCCGCCGTTACCGCAGAAACGGATATGCACACCCTCAAAAATCCATGTCGCCTGCCAAGCAGCCATCGCGAGCAAGCTCGCTCCCACAGGGTTATTCGATCAGCGTTCAGCGGATGGTTTCAGCTAATATGCCCCCCACTCGAACAAGAACAGGGCTTGCCGCGATCCATGTCGGAAAAAGACACCATCTCCATTCAACTGGTGCGTGAAGCACTGTTGCAAAGCTGCGCGCCGGGAATCGCCACGGACGAGGTGTTGATCAAGGTTGGCATCGCCCCGCAGCTGTTGGGCAACACCGGCGCCCGCGTTCCGGCCACGGCTTATGCGCGCCTGTGGCGGCTGCTGGCACGGCGCGGGGACGATGAGTTTTTTGGCATGGACCCACGCAAACTGAAATCCGGCAGCTTTGCGTTTCTGTGTCGCAGCGCCATGCACCAGCCCAACGTGGCGGCGGGACTGGCCAGCGGCCTGGCGTTTCTGTCGTTGATCCTCGAACACCTGCCGGCGCAGTTGGTGCGCCAACAAAGCCTGGCGGAAATCGTCCTTCTCGAGGACGACAAAGACCCGCGTCGGGCCTTCACCTATTTCACTTACTGGATGATCGTGCACGGCGTGGCCTGCTGGCTGGCAGGGCGGCGGATTCCAATCCTGGCCATCGAACTGCGCTGTGCGAAGCCGGATTTCTGCGATGACTATCAGGTGATGTTTTCCGAGAACCTGCGTTTCGACCGTCAGCGCACGCGGATGATTTTCTCCGCCGATTACCTGGATTTGCCAATCAAGCGCAGTGCGGAAGAGCTCAAGCGATTCCTGGCCCATGCGCCGGCGAACATTCTGGTCAAGTACCGCGATCCGCAGAGCCTGGCCAGTCGCATCAAACACGATCTACGCCATCTGCCGGCCGAACACTGGCCGGAAACCGAAGTCCTGGCGCAACGCCTGTGCATGTCGGCATCAACCCTGCGCCGCCGACTGGCCGAAGAAGGGCAAACCTATCAAGGCCTCAAGGACGGCGTGCGCAAGGAGCTGGCGATTGTCTGGCTGGCCGAGCCCGCGATCAGCTTCAGCGAAATCGCCACGCGGCTGGGGTTCGCGGATGTCAGTTCGTTCTACAAGGCGTTTCGCAAGTGGTCGGGATCGAATCCTGGGCACTACCGTAGCCTGATTCTCAATGACGCCGAGTGAATTCAGCGGCGCAACGGTCATCTCTTCGCAGGCTAACGGCTGCCAGTGGTCGATCCTGGCAGTTTGAGTATGCCACTGTCCACGAAACGCATCGTGTTGAACACCCCACCCGAGAGCTTGCCGTGCAGGATGTAGGGCATGTTGTTAAGCGTTTTCATCCGGCTGATGCCATAGGTCTGGCGGATCACCGAAAGTGCCGAAACGCTGACCGGCACGCTCACGACGGTGTCGGAAAAACGCCCGATCGAGCCACTCTCATCGGTGACGCCAGAGGCGAAGGGTTGGCCGTTGATGTCCAGGTCCAGCGCAACGCCGCTGTAGACGAGGGTGGTGTCATTGGGGTTCTGCACGCGGATTTTCACGGTAAAGCGCACTTCCATGCCCTCGCCTTGCAGGGGCTCGATGCCCACGACGTTGACTTTCAACGGGTCTCGATTGGGCAGTGAGGAACAGGCGCTCAGGCAGAGCAGGAGGGAAATCAGGACCGCGTGAACGCTGCGCATGGACGTGCTCTCATCTGAAAAATGGCTAGCGGTTTGACTGTGCGACCACCGCAGCCTTTGCGGGTTCATCCCAGGCGGTCACATCGGGGTTCTGCATCACTTGAAGCACTGGGCCTGCGGATCGAATTCGTCCTCTTCCAGTTCGATGAATGCCTCGGGCAGGAAGATATTAAGAACGATAGCGCACAGCGCGCCGACGGTGATGGGCGATTCGAAAATGTTGTGCAGGGCCTTGGGCAGTTCACGCAAGACTTCCGGCACCGCGGCCACCCCCAGGCCCATGCCGAGGGAAATTGCCACGATCAGCATGTAGCGCCGATGCAGGCCGGCCACCGCGAGAATCTTGATTCCGGCCACGGCAAAAGAACCGCCAAGTCAGTGGCTTACAGTCGTGGAGCGAACACCTCGCCCACGCTGCGGCGTTTGGCGTGCAGCTGGCTGGCCTGGATCAACTGTTCGAGGTCTTCGGGCGTGACGTCATAGAACGCCTCCATGTCAGCCAGCGCCAGTTTCAGGTCTTCGGCGGTGATGGCCTGACGGTCGACCGGCGGGTGATCGGCAGGAATCACGGCTACCGGTTCGCTGGTCCCCTTGGGGTATCGAATGTGGGTCAGGTTGTTGTAGGCCAGGGCGCTGAGCAGCATCGTCGCAGCGCCGAGCATCACCGGCTCAATGGCCTTCCAGTCCATGGCAATGGTCGCCGGATCGGCCAGTACCAGGGTCAGGGCCAATGCACCGGCCGGTGGATGAAGGCACCGCAACCAGCACATCAGGACCAACGCCATGCCCGCGGCCAGGCAAGCGCTACCGAGGGTTCGGCCCAATACATGGGCCACCAGCAAGGCAATCACCGCGGCGCTCAAGTAACCGCCGAGAATCGACCAGGGTTGCGCGAGCGCACCCRAAGACACGGCAAACAACAGCACTGCCGATGCCCCCAGCGGGCCGATCAAGTGCTGGGCCACCTCAATGCCGAACACCTGGCCACAGAGCCACACGCTGAGCAGCGTCCCCAGGGCCATGCCAATGGCGGCGCGGCTCCATTCGGTGGGACGGGTGTTGATGGCGGCGGGCAACCAGCGAGCAAGCATTCCGAGAAAAACTCCGGCAGAAAAATCGAGGCAAAAAAAAGGGCTTGGCTGGGAAGCCCAGAAAGCCCTTGAAGTTGTTCCAACTGTTGGGGGAGGAACGCGCACAGTGTGCCGTTCAATCCAGCTACTGACAAATTCATATTAATGAGCTTTCAGTGCATTAATTTTGCTTTAAGTTGCCCCGTCGGCCGCTGATGTAGCACAGCAAACCGCCCAGGGCCGCGAGTGCACTCAAGGCGTAAAACATTGTCGGCGCCGGGGTGTGCATCAACATGAAGCCGCAAATCACCGGGCTCAACGCACCGCCAAGCGCAGCAAGGTTTTGCGCGCCGTAATAGCTGCCGCGCAGTTCTTCCGGAGCCAGGGTGTCGACGAAGAGAAACTCGGCCGGATAAATAATGATTTCACCGAGGGTGAAGATAAACATCGCCACACACCAGCTCACCAGACTGTCCGCCAGGCTGAAGCCGATCAGCCCGAGGATGAACAGGCCGGTGCCGGCAACGATCCATTGGCGCAGTTGCTCTCGCTTGAGAACACGCCCGATCTGGTACTGCAACAAGATCACACTGATGGCGTTGCACGCGAGCAGGGCGGCCATGATTTCCATGGTGTGCCGGGGATTACTGGTCACCAGCAGGTATTGCGACAGGTAAAACGTAAATCGCCCGTGCACCACCGTGCTGAGCAGGCAGCCAGCGGTGAACAGGATCMGGGTGCGGTCGTTTTTCAGGGTGATCAGGGTTTTGAGAAAACTCTGCGCCCGACCGGTGAGAGGCACACTGGCCGGGTCCCTGGGAACTCCGGTCATCAGGAAAATACTGAAAAAAGCGATGGCCGCAGCGATCAGGAACGGTGCGCTTGCAAAGGCGCCGGCAATCAGCACGCCGAGCATCGGCCCGACAGCGTAGCCAATGTTGGTCAGCGTATAGCTCAGGGAGAACGCCTTGGCGCGCTGACCCACCGCAAGGTTGTCGCTGAGGATCGCTTTCGAACCGATCAGGAACAGCGACGAGGCGGTTTCGGTGACGATCAAGGTGATCGTGGTCAGGTAGAGGTTTTCAGCAAAGGTCAGCAACACCAGGCCGACAGCGCTGGACGCCATCGAGAGAATCAGCAGTCGGCGTTTTTCGAAGCGATCGATGATGTAGCCGCCATACAGGGAGAGCAGGGTGGCGACGAACACCGCAATGCCAAGCAGCAAGCCAACGTCCTGTTGGTTGAGGCCAAGCTTGTCGCTGACGAACAGTGTGAGCAAGGGGCTGGTGATGGCGCGGCTGACGACGATGGTCAGCGAGCAGATCAGCAGGCGGCGGATGAGGGGGGAGTAGGTGGTCACGGGGTGAATGTCCTTATTCGATTGGGCCGGCATCAGCCCAATCGTGAGCGCTACTCCAGCAGTCGGACACTCGGTCGTTGCTACGGGATTTGCTTGAGGTGCAGCAACACGAAATCATTCTTGTCGAACCGCCCGCTCAGTACTGGCGGCAGGGCACCAATAGCCGTGCCTCGCAGTGTCTGGTACACGTTCAGGTCCATCATCAGCCACGCCGGGCCTTTGAGGTTTTCAAGTTCCTGGGGCGATTCGGTGAAAACCGGTTGCAGGTCCTGTTTGATGTTGACCATGAACTTGATGGCCTTGGCATCCTTGCCCATCGCGTGCATCACCAACGGCGCAGGGTCTTTTTGCATGAGCTCGACAGTGGCACGGCTGAAGCTCTGGGTGTCGAAGAGCTGGCGTTGGATGGGCTCGAATTGCAGGATGTAGAACGACCAAAGCGCCAGGACCGCGCAAAGAGCCAATGATTGCGCTCGCCAGCGGGGTCGCTTGAGTGCCGCCAGGGCGATCACTTGTAGCAAGCCGAGAATGATGAATAACGAAGTGAGGTGAGCCACTTCCTCGGGAAATTTTCGCCGTACTACCAGCAATGCCACGATCAACAGGCCCGGGATCAGCAGCCACAGCCCCTGCATCAACCCCCGCAGCCAACCCAGCAATCGACCCTGTGTGGCGTAGAACGGATACGCCGCCACGATGGCCGCCATGGGTAGCATCGGCAGCAGGTAACGGGCCTTTTTCGCCTGGGGGACGGAAAGGCCGATCATCACGATCAGTCCGGCCGCCAGGCAGTACAGCATCAGGCGCAATGCCGGCCCGGACTGTTGTCGGCCAGAGATTCCGACCGCCACCAGCGCCAGCACCGCCAACGGCCACGCCAGTGCATAGTTGCCCATCGAACTGGTGAAGTAATACAGCGTATCGTTGACGCCCTCGCTGCCGTCCATGCGCCCCATGAACTGCATGCGAATCACGTCCTGCAGGAAGGCCGGGCCGCCACTGATGTCCGCCAGCCACAACAACAGACCGATGCACACCGCCAGCAGCAACGCTGCCAGCAATCCGAAGACGATCAGCCGTCGCCATTGGCGATTGACCAGGAAATAACTGCACAGCATCCCCGCAGGAATAACCAGGCCGATTGGCCCACGAATCCAGAAACCCAGCATCAACAAGGCAAAGATCAGAACCCAGCGGCGCGGCGCCGCAAAGTGATCGGCTGTATAGCCCAGGTAAAATACACTGAACGCGACGGCTGCCAGCATCAGATCGAGGGAAACGGCGCGGGTTTCCGTGATGAAGGTGTTGGTCAGCAGCATCAAGGCGATGCTCAGCAGCGCCCAACGCCTGGAATAGGGGGCCAGCAGGCGGTACATCAAGGTGACGATGACCGCTGCGGCGATGGCGCTCGGCAGCCACGCGGTCAGGCTGGTGACCTGGCCGAACGGCAGTGAAAGCAGCCAGATGAATAGCGTTGAAAGTCCCGAATAGTCTGCGTAGGGCTGGCCATAGGTCGTCGGAAAAAACGACGGCCCATTGCGCAGCATCTCCTGGGCGAACAGCACGAAGCGCGAATCGAAACCGATGGCCGCCTGCTGATACATCCCGGCGCAGAACAACAACAGCGCCAACAGACCCAGCGCGAGGGACTGTTGGCGGATGTGAGGGATCATGAGGTTCAGGCGACCACTGATTCGGTTGACCATTGCTGGTAAGGAATCGGCAATTTGCGCGACTCGCCACGGCCAATCGGGAAGTAGGTGATACCGATGCGTGCCAGACGGTCTGCGTCGTACAGGTTGCGGCCGTCGAAGATCACCGGTGCATTGAGCCGCTGCTGGATCAGCTCGAAGTCCGGAGCCTTGAACTGTTGCCATTCGGTGCAGATGATCAGTGCATCGGCACCGGACAAGACCGACTCGGGCGTACCCATGAGCATCAGTTTCGATTCATCGGGATACAGCTTCTGGGTTTCCTGCATGGCTTCCGGATCGAACGCGCGGACATTCGCCCCGGCGGCCCACAACGATTCCAGCAACACCCGGCTCGGTGCATCGCGCATGTCGTCGGTATTGGGTTTGAACGCCAGCCCCCAAACGGCAAAGGTCTTGCCACGCAAGTCGCCCTTGTAGAACGCGTTGATGCGTTCGAACAGCTTGTGTTTCTGCCGCTCGTTGATGGCTTCCACCGCTTGCAGCAGGTCGCTGGAGCAATGGGCCTCTTCGGCGCTGTGGATCAGGGCGCGCATGTCCTTGGGGAAGCATGAGCCACCGTAACCGCAACCGGGGTAGATGAAGTGGTAGCCGATACGCGAGTCGGCCCCGATGCCCAGGCGCACCGATTCGATGTCGGCTCCCAGGTGTTCGGCCAGCTCGGCGATCTGGTTGATGAAGCTGATCTTGGTTGCCAGCATGCAGTTGGCGGCGTACTTGGTCAGCTCGGCACTGCGCAGGTCCATGAACATGATGCGTTCATGGTTGCGGTTGAAGGGCGAGTACAGGTCACGCATCACGTCACGCACTTCGTCGCGTTCACAGCCGACGACGATACGGTCCGGGCGGCGGCAGTCAGCCACGGCCGAACCTTCTTTCAAAAACTCCGGGTTGGAGACGATATCGAACTGTAAAACGCGCCCGGCGTTGAGCAGGCATTTGTCGATGTGTGCACGCAAGGCGTCGCCGGTGCCGACCGGAACGGTGGATTTCTCCACCAGGATCGCCGGTTGCTCGCGATGCCGTGCTACCGCTTCGCCCACCGACATCACGTAGCGCAAGTCCGCCGAGCCGTCGTCCCGGGATGGAGTACCGACCGCGATGAACAGCACCTGGCCGTGCAGGACGGCGAATTTTTCGTCGCTGGTGAACTGCAAACGCTTGGCGTCCAGGCCTTCGCGTACCAGGCTGGCCAGCCCGGGTTCGAAAATACTTACATGGCCCTGTTTGAGCAGTTCGACCTTTTTCTCGTCAACGTCCATGCAGACCACGTCGTGGCCGACTTCCGCCAGTACCGCTGCCTGCACCAGGCCAACATAACCGCTACCAAATACACTGATTTTCATGGAGCACTCCTTAATTCGGGCGCACGAGCAGGTCGAGAATTGATGGTAATGACGCCGAGGATGACCAATGCCACACCAAGGCTTTTTGTAAGGCTGAATGATTCGTTGAACAGCGGCAGGCTGGCGGCCAGCAGGTACACCAGCGCATAGCTGATGCTCAGCAACGAGTAGGCCCGGCCCAGGGGCAGGTCCCGCAGGGCGGCGAGCCAGCAGAGCATCGACAAGGCGTAGGCGAAGATGGCCGCGAGCACCACGGCAACGGCTGTCAGGTCGATGTGGGCGCTGAGCCATTGTTCTGGCTGTGGCAGGTGACTCATGCTCCAGCGCATGCCCAATTGAGCGGCGCTGACCAGCAACACGCTGCCCAGTGCGAAGGTGATACCGCGACTCAGGTTCATGCGTGTTGCCCCAGCAGAGCCACGCCGCCGATCACCAGCGCCACACCCAGCCAGTGGCGGCGGTCGATGGTTTCGTGGAACACGAAACGCGCGACCAGGGTGATCAGCACGAAGTTCAGGCTCAGCATCGGGTAGGCAATCCCGACTTCCAGGCGTTGCAGCACCAGCAACCACACCAGCAGGCCCAATCCCAAAGAGGCCAGGGCCAGCCAAAGCCAGGGCGAGCGCAGTTTGTCCATCCACCCGGAAGGTTTGCCGCGCCAGCTTTCCACTGCATAWTTTTGGGCGATCTGGCCCAGGCAGGTCAACAGACAGGCGACCAGGAGCAATAGCAGGCTCATAGCGTCGCCTGAGGGATAATCAGAATCACCAGGTTGYCTTGTTCATACCGCTTGCCCTCTTTGGGCAACTGTTCGAGTTCGCGCAGCTCTTCTTCGCCCTYGACCCGCATGACCACACCGACCGGGCCAAGCTGGCGAGCGTCGTGCATCCACTGTTGCACCTGGTCGGGGTCGACGCGCTGCTTGAGCGAGTCAKGATAGGCAAGGCCATATTTCAATTCGCCTATCGTGTTGAAAAAAGCCACTTCCGGGCGTTTCACCCGCCAGGACAATGCCGATGCGGCACCCAGATCGTTGCTCAACAATTTGGCACTCTGACCAAGTTCCTGGGCGTGATCGAGGATGAACTGGTCAGGCGTTTTATTGGCGACTACGGAATTGGGCAGTCCGGCAGGCAATAAACCGATGAGCAACAGGCTGCCAAAAGCCGGGGCTGCCCAGCACTGCAACGGGCGGAAGGCCTGCAGCACGTTGGTCATGATCCAGCCGATCAAGCCGATGAACACCAACACCAGGTTGTGCAGTTCATGATCGTAAATCGGCTTTTTCAGTTGCAGATAAACCAGGGCCAGCAGGGTGACCACACCCACCACCARGTTCAGCAGGCCGTTGATGCCCAGGACACGACCTTGCTCCAGCTTCAATCGGTCAGCCAGTGCATGGCCGAGCAACAATGCCAGAGGCAACAGGCACGGCAGGATGTAGGCTGGCAGTTTGCCTTTGCTCAGACTGAAGAAGAACAACGGCATCCATAGCCACAGCAGCAGGAACCCGATATTGGACTGGCGTCGGGTCTGCCAGGCTTGCTTCAGCGCTGGCGGCAGCAAGGCGACCCACGGCATGCTGAATGCCACCAGCAACGGCAGGTAATACCACCATGGCGCATTGTGCTGGGCGTCGTCCCCGGCAAAACGGCGGATGTGTTCGTGCCAGAAGAAAAACCGCCAGTAGTCAGGCTCCTGGGCGTGCACTGCCAGCGCCCATGGCAGGCTGACAGCGATGGCTACCACGACCGCCACCGGGCCGTAGACCAGCAGTTCACGCCAGCGTTTTTGCCAGATCATCCAGGGCAGGGCGATCAACACCGGCAACAACCAGGCCAGGAAGCCCTTGGTCATGAAGCCCATGCCGCAGGCCAGGCCCAGCACCGCCCACGCGATCAGGCGTTGCCCGCGGCTCGTGCTGTCGAGCGCGAACCATAACGCCACCAGGCTCAGGTTGACCCAGAAGGTGAATTGCGGGTCGAGGTTGGCATACCCCGCCGAAGCGGCAATGACCGTGAAGCTCATGTACAGCAGCGCGCAGGCGAAACTCTTGCGCGGTTCGTTCCACATCCGGCGGGCGACCAGGTAGCACAGCAGCACGCTCAAACCGGTGCTCAGTGCCGAAGCGAAGCGCACTCCGAAAAGGTTTTGGCCAAACAGCGCCTGACCGATGGCAATCATCCAGTAGCCGGCCGCGGGTTTTTCGAAATAGCGCACGTCCATGAAATGCGGCGACACCCAGTTGCCGCTCAGGAGCATGCCCTGGCTGATCTGGGCGTAGCGGGTTTCGTCAGGAATCCATAAGCCATGACTGCCCAGTGGCAGCAGGTATGCCAGCGCTACCATGACCAGCAATAACGGCAAAGCCCAGCGTTTGCTCATGCGCCTTGCACTCCCAGCCAGCCTTCGCGACCTTCGAGCGCACCGCGTACCACGCGGCCGATCGGCAAACTGGCGGGGGCCTGGGGCAACAAGTCGCCCAAGGGTTGAAAACGGATGTCTCGCTGATGTGCATCGCTCAGCAGTTGACGGAAATCGTTGGCCATCAGAATCCCTTCTACCTCGGCATGGATCGTATAGACATTGAGTTTTTCCGGCGTGAACCGGTCCAGGATGAACCTGTTGAAATCCTTGGCGGCGACGGTCGGCCCGACCACTTCGTCGAAGGTCGGCAGGTCCACCGGGATTTGTGGTGCACCCAGGTGACCATCGGCCAATCGCGGCTGGAACAGGCTCAGGCCGCGACAATCGCTGTTATAGCGAAAGCCGAAGCTCTGCTTGGCTTCGATCACACGCTCGTCGGCACGCCAGCCGGCGGACGCCGAGCAGGTGATCTTTTCCCCGAGAATGTCGCCGAGGGTGTCCACCCCACGGCGTATCTGTTCGACCAGTTGTGCGTCGTTCCAGCGCCCGGCGTTGGCTTGCCAGCCGTGGTGATCCCAGGCGTGCAGGCCAACCTCATGCCCGGCATCCCGGGCCTGACGCATCAAGTGCCCCAGGTCGCGGCCGATCGGTTTTCCAGGCCATGCGGTGCCGGCCAGCAGAATGTCCCAGCCATACAGGCCGGCTGCGTTGGAACGGAGCATTTTCCAGAGAAACTGTGGACGGATGAGGCGCCACAAGTGGCGCCCCATGTTGTCCGGCCCGACACTGAAGAAGAACGTCGCCTTGATCTGTGCTTCATCAAGGATTTCCAGCAACCGGGGCACTCCCTCTCGGGTGCCCCGGTAGGTGTCGACATCGATCCGCAGTCCCGCCTGCATCAACGCTTGTCCGCGATTTCGAGCATGGCTTCACGCAAGAAGAAGTCCAGGGTGTTGCCAATGGTTTCACTCATCTCCACGGTTGGCGTCCAGTCCAGCAGGCGCTTGGCATTGGCGATGCTCGGCTTGCGGTGCGACACGTCCTGATAACCGGTGCCGTAGAACGCTTTGCTCTCGATGTCGCGGAAACCGGCGAACGGAGGGAAGTTGGCGCGCAGTGGGTGAGCTTCGAACTGACGCAGCAGTTCTTCGCCCAACTGACGGATGCTGGCCTCGTTTTCCGGGTTGCCAATGTTGATGATCTGGCCATTGCAGACATCGTTGTCGTTATCGATGATCCGTGCCAGGGCTTCCACACCGTCGGCGATGTCGGTGAAGCAGCGTTTTTGCTCGCCACCGTCGAACAGGCGAATCGGCGTACCTTCCACCAGGTTCAGGATCAGCTGGGTAATTGCGCGGGAGCTGCCGATACGGGCCGAATCCAGACGGTCCAGGCG
>NZ_JBGCUL010000080.1:0-11177 GCF_054177685.1 Pseudomonas sp. P5_A2_2 | reverse complement strand
GTTCTCATCGAACTCATTGTTGCTGTAGTCGCGACGCATGGTCGAGTTGCGCCATTTCAGGTTCAGGTCCTTCAGCGCACCGCTCTGCACGGTGTAGCCCAGTTCACTTTCACGCCCCCATTCCTTGCCATCGGTGATGCTGCCGGTGTGCACATTGTCGCCGCTGATATAGCGGTTCATCAGAGTCAGGCCCGGCACGCCGAGGGCGACGAAGTTGTAGTCGTGGCGTACCTGCCAGGAGCGTTCCCGGGCATTGTCGTAGCTGGAGTTGTAGCTGTCGTTGGCCAGGGTGCCGCCGCTGGTGCCGTTGACCCGCATCCAGGCGTTGTCGCCGGTGAGTTTCTGCAGGCCGACATAGAACGTGTTGCCGCCGTACTTGGCCGAGAACAAGCCGTACATGGTTTTGTTGTCCAGCTCGCCAGCCCGGGCGCTGCCGTCATCCTTGCCGTAGAAAAAGCCCAGGTTGGCGCCCAGGGTCCAGTCGCCAAGCGGCTGGCTGTGGATCACGTTGACGAATTGCTGGCTGTAAATGTCCTTGAGCTCGGCGTTCCACAGACCGATCTGGGTGCGCTTGTCATTGAACAGGTACTCGCCGCCCTCGAAGTTGAAACGGTCGGAGGTGAACGCCGCTTTGCCGGTCATCGACATGTCGCCCATGCTGCTGTCGTCCCGTGGGCTGTTCTGGCGGAACTGGCCGCCGTAGAGCGTCAGGCCATTGATTTCCTTCGACGTGATCTGGCCGCCGCGGAAGGTTTGCGGCAACGAGCGACCGTCGTCGGAGCGCAGGATCGGCAGTACCGGCATCCACTCGCCGACTTTCACTTCGGTCTGCGACAGCTTGGCCTTGAACGCCACGTTGGTGCGGCCGAAGTTGTCTGCCGGGCGACCGTCGTGATCCAGCGGCAGCAGTTGCGTACCACCGGTACCTTTGCCGCCATCAAGCTTCACCGAATACAAACCGAGCACATCCATGCCGAACCCGACGGTGCCCTGGGTGAACCCGGATTTGGCGTCGAGGATGAAACTTTGCGTCCACTCTTCGGCCTTGCCCTGGGCCTTGGTCGGGTTGGTGAAGTTGCGGTTGATGTAGAAGTTGCGCAGGTTCAGGTTGACCTTGGCCCCATCGACGAAGCCCGACTCTTCGGCATAGGCGGGCAGGGCGGCGCTGGCCAGGGCGGCGACGATCAGGCTGGGTACGAAATACTGCGCGGTGGAAGACGTCATGAGCTCGGGTCTCTCTAATTCTTGGGGATGAAGCGCGGTGATGCCGCAACCCGGGGTTGCAGACGAATTTTCGAAATCAGTACAAACGAAGCGGATCAGCCGGAGAGGGCAAGGCGCGGGGGCATGGTGTCGAACCTGTTGTTATTGGTTTTGTGGTTCGGATGGTGCGTGGAATGTACTGGATGGTTCAATCGTAAAAAGCGGGTTTTGGGCGATTATCGAACGCAACATGACGCAGTGTTTTATGGTGTCAGCACCGGCCTCATCGCGAGCAAGCTCGCTCCCACAGGGGATTGGTGTTGAATACAAAAACTGTGTTCACACTGAAGATCCAATGTGGGAGCGAGCTTGCTCGCGATGGTGCCATCACTGACAACGCAACTTTTCTCGCAGCCAACAAAAAGCCCACCAAAAAGGTGGGCTCCGTGTTTTCACAGCGCTATCAGAAATACTTCATCTTCGGCGCTTCTTCTTTCAACGGCTCGTTCTTTGCCGTTTGTTCGTTCCAGCCACCACCCAGTGCCTTGTACAGATTGACCTGGCTGACCAGCTGCGCCAGGCGGTCGGTGATCAACACCTGTTGCGCACTGAACAGCTGACGCTGGGCATCGAGGAAGGTCAGGTTGCTGTCGACACCGATGCGGTAACGACGCTCGGCCAGGCGGTAGTATTCCTGGTTGGCACTGACGAAATCTTTCTGTGCCTGCAACTGCTGGACGTAAGTCTCGCGGGCGGCCAGGCCGTCGGCGACTTCCTGGAAGGCTGTTTGAATGGACTTCTCGTAGTTCGCCACGCCGATGTCTTTCTGGATTTTCGAGTAATCCAGACTGGCGCGCAGGCTGCCGGCGTTGAAGATCGGCAGGTTGATCTGCGGCTGGAACAGCCAGGTGCCCGAACCGCCCTTGAACAGGCCGGACAGGTCCGGGCTCAGGGTGCCGGCATTGGCCGTCAGGCTGATGCTCGGGAAGAACGCTGCCCGCGCCGCGCCGATGTTGGCGTTGGCGGCCTTCAGGTTGTACTCGGCCTGAAGGATGTCCGGACGACGTTGCAGCAAGTCCGACGGCAGGCCGGGCGGCACGTCGCTCAACAGGTCGTCGTCAAGTGGTTTGGCCGCTTGCAGGTTGGCCGGGACACCGGTGCCGAGCAGCAGCACCAGGCTGTTCTCGTCCTGGGCGACCTGACGGGTGTACTTGGCCAGTTGCGCACGGGCGTTTTCCACCGAGGTACGCGACTGCGCCAGGTCCAGGGCCGAGGCGACCCCGACTTCGTTGCTGCGGGCGGTGAGCTTGTAGCTCTCCTCGAAGGTGGCCAGGGTGTCCTGGGTCAGCTTGTACAGTTCCTGGTCGGCCTGCCAGGTCAGGTAGGCATTGGCCACGCTGGCCACCAGGCTGATCTGTGTGCTGCGGCGGCCTTCTTCAGTGGCGAAGTACTTCTGCAACGCTTCTTCGTTCAGGCTGCGAACCCGACCGAACAGGTCGAGTTCATAGGCGCTGATCCCGACTGTGGCCGAGTTGGAGCTGACGATGCCGGTTTGGCCGGTCTGYGAAGCGTTAGACGGAACGCGCTGACGGCTGCCGGTGCCGTTGGCCGAGACGGCCGGGAACAGATCGGCACGGGAGATGCGGTACTGCGCCGCAAACGCGTCGATGTTCAGGGCCGCGACACGCAGGTCACGGTTGTTTTCCAGGGCAACCTGGATCAGCTGTTGCAGCGCCGGGTCATGGAAAAACTGCTTCCAGCCCTGCTCGGCAGCGGCTTGCGCCGGTGCCTGGGCCGGCGAATACGCCGGGCCCTGCGGGTATTGGCCCGCCACCGGCGCTTCGGGCTGCTGATAATCAGGTATCAGCGAGCAGCCACCGAGCACGAAGGCGGCGACTGCCAGGGAGAGTAGCGACTTGCTCATTAGCCAGCCTCTTGAGGAGTTTCAATGGCGTCATCCTGGTCGGCGATTTTACGCTGGCCAATGGACGACACGGTGACGAAGAACAGTGGGACCCAGAAAATCGCCAGCACAGTGGCCGTGATCATACCGCCGATCACACCGGTGCCGATTGCATGCTGGCTACCGGAACCCGCGCCGGTGGATATCGCCAGTGGTACCACACCCAGAACGAAGGCGAGCGAGGTCATGATGATCGGTCGCAGACGCATGCGACTGGCTTCAATTGCCGCATCGCGCAGGCTACGCCCTTGTTCGTGCAGTTCCTTGGCAAATTCGACAATCAGAATGGCGTTTTTCGCCGCCAGACCAATGGTCGTCAACAGACCTACCTGGAAGTACACGTCGTTGGACAAACCGCGCAGGCTGGTGGCCATCAATGCACCGATGATCCCCAGCGGCACCACCAACATCACCGCGATCGGAATCGACCAGCTCTCATACAACGCCGCCAGACACAAGAACACCATCAGCAGCGACAGGGCGTACAGCGCTGGCGCTTGCGAACCGGACAGACGTTCTTCGTACGACAGACCGGTCCAGGAAATACCGACACCCGCCGGTAGCTTCTGCGCGATGGCTTCGACTTCGGCCATGGCTTCACCGGTGGAATAGCCAGGCGCCGGGGCCCCGAGGACTTCCATCGCTTCCACGCCGTTGTAGCGGGCCAGTTTCGGCGAACCGTAAATCCACTCGCCCCTGGCGAACGCCGAGAACGGAACCATGGTGCCGCTGCTGTTGCGCACGTACCACTTCTGCAGGTCTTCAGGGTTCATTCGAGCGCCTGGCTGGCCTTGCACGTAAACCTTTTTCACGCGACCGCGGTCGATGAAGTCGTTGACGTAGCTACTGCCCAGGGCAATCGACAGGGTGTTGTTGATATCGGCGATGGTAATGCCCAGGGCACTGGCCTTCTCGTCATCGATTTCCAGTTGGTATTGCGGTTCGTCGTTCAGGCCGTTCGGACGCACCTGAGTCAGAATCTTGCTTTGCGCGGCCATGCCGAGGAACTGGTTGCGTGCAGCCATCAGTTTGTCGTGGCCGATGCCGGCGCGGTCCTGCAGGAACACGTCGAAACCGGTGGCGTTACCCAACTCCAGTACCGCCGGTGGCGCGAAGGCGAACACCATGGCGTCACGGAAGGTGAAGAAATGCTGTTGGGCGCGGGCCGCTACCTTGAACACGTTGTTGTCGGCGTTACGCTCGTCCCACGGCCGGAGCATGATGAACGCCATACCCGAACTCTGGCCACGGCCGGCGAAGTTGAAGCCGGTTACGGTAAACACCGAGTTCACCGCATCGCCTTCACCGCCATCCTTGCCCGGACGCAGCAGGAATTCACGCATCTCGTCCACGACCACCTGGGTGCGCTGGGCGCTGGAACCGGCCGGGGTCTGCACCTGGGCAAACAGTACGCCCTGGTCTTCTTCCGGCAGGAACGCCGTTGGAATACGGGTGAACAGCCAGATCATGCCGACGACGATGATCAGGTAGGCCAGCAGGTACGGGGCCTTTTGCGCGAGCATATTGCCCACGCCACGCTCGTAGCTTCTGACGCCGCGGTCGAAGTTGCGGTTGAACCAGCCGAAGAAGCCGCGTTTCGGGGTGCCGTGCTCGCCTTTCGGAATCGGCTTGAGCATGGTCGCGCAGAGCGCCGGGGTGAAGATCAGTGCAACCAGTACCGACAGGGCCATGGCCGAGACGATGGTGATCGAGAACTGCTTGTAGATCACACCGGTGGRACCGCTGAAGAACGCCATCGGCAGCAGCACCGCCGACAGCACCAGGGCAATACCCACCAGTGCGCCCTGGATCTGGCCCATGGATTTCTTGGTGGCTTCCTTGGGTGACAGGCCTTCTTCGCTCATCACCCGTTCGACGTTTTCCACCACGACGATGGCGTCGTCCACCAGCAAGCCGATGGCCAGCACCATACCGAACATAGTCAGGGTGTTGATGCTGAAACCGGCTGCCGCGAGGATCCCGAATGTACCCAGCAATACTACCGGCACGGTCATCGTGGTGATGATGGTGGCGCGGAAGTTCTGCAGGAACAGGWACATCACCRSGAACACCAGTGCGACCGCTTCGACCAGGGTGTGAACCACGCCTTTGATCGATTCGGTCACCACCGGAGTAGTGTCATACGGGAACACCACTTCCATCCCTTGCGGGAAGAACGGTTTGAGGTTGTCGATGGTCGCGCGCAGGGCTTTGGCCGTATCGAGAGCGTTGGCACCGGTGGCCAGTTTCACCGCCAGGCCGGATGCCGGGGCACYGTTGAACTGGGCGTTGATGCTGTAGTTCTCACCCCCCAGACCGACTTCGGCGACATCTTTGAGGCGAACCTGGGAGCCATYCTTGTTGACCTTGAGCAGGATCTTGTCGAATTGCTCCGCGGTCTGCAGACGGGTCTTGCCGATGATGGTCGCGTTCAACTGGGTGCCGGGCAGGGCCGGCAGGCCGCCGAGCTGGCCGGACGACACCTGGACGTTCTGCGCAGCGATGGCGGTCTTGGCGTCGATCGGGGTCAGGTTGAATTTGTTCAACTTGGCCGGGTCGAGCCAGATCCGCATGGCGTACTGGGAACCGAACACCTGGAAGTCACCGACACCGGCGGTCCGCGAGATCGGGTCCTGCATGTTCGACACGATGTAGTTGGACAGGTCGTCCTTGGTCATGCTGCCGTCACGCGACACCACGCCGATCACCAACAGGAAGTTCTTCACCGCCTTGGTGACGCGGATACCTTGCTGCTGCACTTCTTGCGGCAGCAGCGGGGTGGCCAGGTTCAGCTTGTTCTGGACCTGAACCTGCGCGGTATCGGAGTTGGTGCCTTGCTCGAAGGTCGCGGTAATGGTCATGGTGCCGTCGGAGTTACTTTCCGACGAGACATAACGCAGGTGGTCGATACCGTTGAGTTGCTGCTCGATCACCTGAACCACGGTGTCCTGCACGGTCTGTGCCGAAGCACCCGGATAGGCAACGGAAATGGCGATCGCTGGCGGCGCAATGCTCGGGTATTGATTGATCGGCAGTTTGAGGATCGATAGAGCCCCGACCAGCATGATCACCAGGGCGATTACCCAGGCGAAAATCGGACGGTCGATAAAAAATTTCGACATGGTTTACTCCCCTTTGTCGCCAGACGCTTTATCAGCTACCTGGGCGGGGGCCGGGTTCCTTACGGCTACGTTGGTCGCTTCACTGGCCTTGACTTCGATGCCGGGTTTGACGAATTGCAGACCTTCGGTAATCAGTCGATCGCCGGCCTTCAGGCCGTCTTCGATCAGCCATTGGTTACCGACGGTGCGGTTGGCCTTGAGATGACGCAGTTCGACCTTGTTGTCCGGGCCGACAACCAGTGCGGTCGGGGTACCCTTGAGGTCGCGGGTCACGCCTTGCTGCGGGGCCAGAATCGCCGCGCTGTTCACACCGGCCAGCAACTTGGCGTGCACGAACATGCCAGGCAGAAGGGTGTGATCAGGGTTCGGGAAAATCGCGCGCAGGGTGACGGAACCGGTGGTCTGGTCAACCGAGATTTCGGAGAATTCCAGCTTGCCGTCCAGCGTGTACTCGCTGCCGTCTTCGAGGGTCAGCTTGACCGAGGCCGCGTTGTCACCGGCTTTTTGCAGGCGACCGCTTTCCAGCTCGCGGCGCAGTTGCAACAACTCGACCGAGGACTGCGTCACGTCGACGTAGATCGGGTCGATTTGCTGAATCACCGCCATTGCGTCGACCTGGGCATTGCTGACCAGCGCGCCTTCAGTCACCGAGGAACGGCCGATACGGCCGGTCAACGGGGCATAGACCTTGGTGTAGCGCACATTGATCTGGGCGGTTTGCAGCGCGGCTTCCGATTGCAGGCGGTTGGCCACGGCGGTGTCGTATTCCTGACGGCTTACGGCTTGTTCGTCGACCAGTTGCTTGTAGCGGTCGGAAATCGATTTGGTCGAACGCAGGTTGGCCTCAGCGCTGGCGAGCGTTGCCTCATAGACCGAGGGGTCGATCTGATAGAGCTGCTGGCCGGCCTTGACGTCGCTGCCCTCCTTGAACAAACGCTTGAGAATGATGCCGTTGACCTGCGGGCGAACTTCGGCAATGCGGAACGCACTGGTACGACCTGGCAGATCGGACGTCAGGGTGAAAGCTTGCGGTTGCAGAGTCACGACGCCGACCTGAGGCGGTGGGGCGGCCGGTGCTGCCTCTTCCTTTTTGCATCCGCTGAGCAGCGATGCCAGGGCGAAGGCGGCGACCAGAGCGGTAACAGCTGGCTTGAATTGCATGAAAATCCTCGGGTCAGGCGCGCAAGGAGCGCACTAGAAAGGTGGAAGGTTGAAAAGTGGTTACCGAGTGGATAAGTAGCTTGCTAATGAATATACTTACGTACATGGCTGTTTGTAAATACCCGGGCTGCGTATCAACGCCGTTACACAAGCCGTTGAAAGGTTGGAAATGCAGGCCCGGGACGCCCCCCAGAACGTTCGCCCCACTTTTATTCAGCTGATATTCAGACATCGCTGAAGCACCCTGATTGAGGTTGTACTGCCATGGTCCGTCGTACCAAAGAGGAAGCTCAGGAAACCCGCGCACAAATTCTCGAGGCGGCCGAAAAGGCCTTTTTCGAGCGAGGTGTGGCGCGCACGACCCTGGCGGACATCGCGACCCTGGCCGGTGTCACTCGAGGGGCCATTTACTGGCACTTCAGCAACAAGGCGGATCTGGTACAGGCCATGCTCGACACCTTGCATGAGCCGCTGGAAGAAATGGCCAAGGCCAGCGAGAGCGAAGACGAACTGGATCCCCTGGGCTGCATGCGCAAACTGTTGATTCATTTGTTTCATCAAATTGCGCTGGACCCGAAAACCCGCCGCATCAATGAGATTCTTTATCATAAGTGCGAATTCACCGATGAAATGTGCGACCTGCGCCAGCAGCGCGTGTCAGCCAGCCTCGAATGCAATGTACGGATCGGCCTGGCCCTGAGAAATGCCGTGAATCGCGGCCAGTTGCCGGAAAACCTCGACACCGCCCGCGCCGCGATCAGCTTGCATGCTTATATAGACGGCATTCTGTACCAGTGGTTGCTGGCCCCCGACAGTTTTGAATTGCACACCGAAGCCGAGCGTTGGGTCGATACGGGGCTGGATTTGTTGCGCTTCAGCCCCAGCCTGCGTAAATAAAGCAAAATGCGTAATTAGCGCCTTGTGTGTCAACCGTTGAGGCCGCAGATGAACAGTTCTTCACGCGCTCTTCGACAATGGGGTGCTTTTATATACTCACGCTCGGCAGGTTGACAGGTAGCAAGCTCAGTATTTTGTAGGGAATTTGTGTCGAGTCTGTGAGCACCTGCCGATGATCGCGGCCCCTGTGGGAGCGAGCTTGCTCGCGATAGCGGTGTGTCAGTTGACGTCTTCGTTGATGGTTACGCCGCCATCGCGAGCAAGCTCGCTCCCACAGTGGATAGTGTCAAACCGTCAAATATTAAAAAGCCCCGGTTCTTTCGAGTCGGGGCTTTTGCGTTTCAACGGTTGCTGATTACAGCGATGGGTAGTCGATGTAACCGACCGGGCCTTTGGCGTAGAACAGCTCCGGACGCGCTTCGTTCAGCGGCGCGTCAGCCTGCAAACGCGCTGGCAGGTCAGGGTTGGCAATGAACGGTACACCGAAGGCGACCGCATCGGCCTTGCCGCTGGCGAGCAACGCGTTGGCGCTGTCCCTGGTGAAACGCTCGTTGGCAATGTATGGGCCGCCAAAGGCCTCCTTCAGTTGCGGACCGAGGCTGTCGGCACCTTCTTTCTCACGGGAGCAGATGAAGGCAATGCCACGCTTGCCCAGTTCGCGAGCGACGTAGGTGAAGGTTTCGGCCAGGTTGTCGTCGCCCATGTCATGCAGGTCGGCGCGTGGTGACAGATGCACACCCACACGGCCGGCGCCCCAGATTTCGATCGCCGCGTCGGTCACTTCCAGCAGCAGGCGGGCACGGTTCTCCAGGGAGCCGCCGTAGTTGTCAGTGCGCTGGTTGGTGCTGCTTTGCAGGAACTGGTCGAGCAGGTAACCGTTGGCGGCATGGATTTCCACACCGTCGAAGCCGGCCGCCTTGGCGTTCTCGGCTCCGACGCGGTAAGCGTCGACGATGTCAGCGATTTCAGCGGTTTCCAGGGCGCGCGGGACAGGGAAGTCGGCCAACGGACGAACCAGGCTGACGTGGCCCTTGGGCTGGATGGCGCTCGGCGCGACCGGGGCTTCACCGTTCAGGTACAAACCGTGGGAAATGCGACCCACGTGCCACAGTTGCAGGAAGATCTTGCCGCCCGCGCCGTGGATTGCCTTGGTCACGTTGGACCAGCCACGCACCTGATCGTTGGACCAGATGCCCGGGGTGTCCGGGTAGCCGACGCCCATCGGCGTCACCGATGTGGCTTCGCTGAGGATCAGGCCGGCGGAGGCGCGTTGTACGTAGTACTCGGCCATCAGCGCGTTGGGTACGCGGCCTTCATCGGCGCGGCAGCGGGTCAGCGGTGCCATAATGATGCGGTTGGCCAACTCGAGGTCGCCCAGTTTGATCGGATCGAAAATAGTCGTCATTTAAAGCAACCCTCGTGAGGTAATGGTTGATCAGTTGGTAGCAGGGGCCAGATCGGGATTGCCGCTCTGACGGAAAGTAATCAGGGTCACCAGCAGGGCGAGTACCGCCAGTGCGGCTGCGGCGAGCGGCACGCTGGTCAGGCCGAAGCCGTGGGCGATGACACTGCCGCCGACCCAGGCACCCAGGGCGTTGCCGATGTTGAAAGCGCCGATATTCAGGGTCGACACCAGGTTCGGTGCGGCGTTGCCGAAGGTCACCACGTTCACTTGCAGCGCCGGTACGGCGGCGAAGCACGCGGTGGCCCAGAGGAACAGGGTGATTTCGGTCGGGATCAGCGCGACGCTGGTCCAGGTCAGCACGGTGGACACCACGGCCATGGTGATGAACACGCCGATCAGCGTCGCAGCCATGCCTTTGTCGGCCAGCTTGCCGCCGATGATGTTGCCGACCGTCAGGCCCAGGCCGATGAGCATCAGGGTCCAGGTCACGCCACGGGGCGAGACGCCGGTGACTTCGCCCAGCAGCGGCGCGACATAGGTGAACAGGGTGAACACCGAGGCGGCAAACAGCGCGGTCATGCTCAGGGACAGCCAGATGCCRCCGCCCTTGAGTGCGGCCAGTTCGGCGCGCATGTCGAGTTTTTCTTCATCACGCTTGGCCGGCAGGAAGCGGATCAAGCCTATAAGTGCAATCACACCAATCACGGTCACGGCCCAGAAGGTCGAGCGCCAGCCAGCTTCCTGACCGAGGGCGGTGCCCAGCGGTACGCCGAGGACGTTGGCCAGGGTCAGGCCGGTGAACATCAGGGCCACGGCCGAAGCGCGTTTGTTCGCAGGCACCAGGCCGGCGGCTACCACTGAACCGATACCGAAGAAGGCGCCGTGGCACAGGGCGGTGACCACACGGGCGAACATCAGCACATCGTAGTCGCCGGCCACTGCGCAGAGCAGGTTGCCGACAATGAAGATGCCCATCAACGCTACCAGGGCGGCCTTGCGCGGCAGTCGGGCGGTGGCCAGCGCCATGAATGGTGCGCCGATGGCCACGCCCAGGGCGTAACCGGTCACCAGCCAGCCGGCACCAGGAATCGACACACCGAGGTCGGCTGCCACGTTGGGCAGCAGGCCCATGATGACGAACTCGGTGGTGCCGATAGCGAAAGCGCTCAAGGCCAGGATGAGTAGCGAGAGGGGCATGGGTATTTCCTTTTGGCTGGCTGACGTTAAGGGTCAGAGCTCTTTACTGAAGGTTTTGAGGAACTCCTGAATGGTTTCCTCGTTGCGTTTGAAAAAATGCCACTGGCCGACTTTGCGGCTGCTGATCAGGCCGGCGCGTTGCAGGGTTGCCAGGTGTGCGGACACCGTGGACTGCGACAGGCCACAACGTTGATCGATCTGCCCGGCGCAGACGCCGTGCTCGTTACTG
>NZ_JBGCUL010000079.1:0-11183 GCF_054177685.1 Pseudomonas sp. P5_A2_2 | reverse complement strand
CTATGTGGTCAGGCAGGCTTGAAATGAATGAGTCGCTGCCGCAGAGGTGAAAGCTGACTTTGCAAGCCACAGAGCCCAGCTTCGATGCCGCTTTCTAATGGTAGCAGCTCATTCGAACGACCCAGGTTGTCTTTAAAACGGCGTCAACCTGATCGATCACTGGGCGCTGGCATCGCTTTCGTGTTCTTCGGCGAATGCCATGAACACCTCCAGGTCCAGCACATCCAGCTTGATCTGGGCGATGAACGCCGAGAAGGCCAGATTGGCCGCGAGCAATCGCAGATCAGAGGCCCAGGCCGGAAGGTAGGTCGGTCCCTTGAGCCAACCGGACTCGAACAGTGGCGCCAGGCGCACGGTGTCAGCCAGGCTGAGGCGCCCGGCAAACAAATGCCCCACCAGTTCCGGCCGGTTATCGCGGATTGCAATGCGCAGCAGGGTGTGGACGCCGAGTAGCCCGGTCAGGTAGGCGGCATCCTTGGTGAACGCCGAACCGCCCCGCAGGTCGGCGCCGCGGAACACCCGTTGGGTGGAGCGGAAGGATTCCTCCTGCGACTGCCCGGCCGCCAGAAAGCCTTCGAACACCTGGATGAAGTCGGCACCCTCCAGCGCCTGCTGGACGGCGAGCACGCGCAGGGCCAGACGACGCAAACGATTGATGTCCATGCTGCCGGTGAACAGTTCGGCCAGGGTGGCAATGCCTTCCTGGGTCTGGGTCGTGCGCGGTGCGCCCAGGCCCAGGCTTGTGAGGTTGGGCTGTCGCGCACCGTTTTGTGCCGTGGCGACATGCACGAAGGCCTCGTGTTGCAACAGTTGGTTCTTGTCCAGCTCCGAGAACAGCGCACTGGCCCGCAGGCGGATGCGGCTAGATCCGGCGATGGCCTTGGCGGCCAGGTTCGGATCGAGTACGACCGTGATCTGTCCGACGCCGAAGAAACGGTCCAGTTCCGGTTGAATCCAGGCGGCGAACGCCTTGGCCGGGATTTCGGCCGGGCAGGGTGGAATCCGCGCGCTACCCAGCAGGGCGTCAGTAGTCTTGAGAAAGAAACGGGCCGCGTCGAGCATGCTCAGTTGCAGGCGTTTGTAATAGAAATCCGGGCGCCGATACAGTGCAGACGAATAGTGCGTAAACGCAGGAGTACCAATTGCCCCCAGCATGTGTCCGGCCGTGGCATAGCTACGGGCGGTCATGGCGAGGAAATTCCCGGCCGGATGCCCGACATCGCAGCGGCTGATAAAGGTTTCCAGAGCGGCGATGTCGGCGCTGTGCTCGCGGGGCTGCAGCTTGACATCGGGTAACTGAGCACGCCCGCTGCGCCATTTCGCCAGGAAGTCTTCCTCGACGCCATCGGGCCAGGACAAGGCATCCAGCACGCGGATCTTGCGGGTCAGGTCGGGCAGGGCGGCATCGAGTTCGGACAGGGCGGCGGCGCTCATGGATAGCTCCTTGAGGGACGAAGTGACGTTACTAAAGCTTAGTCGTCGCGCTCGGTTGCGTGTGTTTGCGAAGACAGGCAAGCGTCCTCAGAGCAGGCTCCACGACACCCCGAGGTACATCGCCATGCCCTCGCCGGGGGTGGAGCGTGCCGCGTCCAGGCCTTTGTCGTCGTAGCCCGGCGTGACCGTGGCGGCATAGTGCTTGTCGGTCAGGTTGCGCAGGTCCAGCCAGGTCTGCCAGTCGCCCTTGGGCGCGTTGTAGCCCAGTGTCGCGCCGAAGATTGCGTAGGGATCGGCGTAGTAGCTGTTGGCGTAATCGACCGCCACCGTGGACACCCATTGTGTGTTGACCGCGGCGAAAAAGCCTTGTGGCCAGTCGTAACGCAGTTCGCCCTGGTAATAGTGCATCGGCAGGCCCGGCAGGCGGTTGTCGCCGAAGCGGTCATCGTCGCGGTAGTGGAAGTCACTGAAGGTGTAGCCCTGGCGCAGACTCAATTGTCCGCCATCGTCCGGCGACCAAAGAGGGCTCAGCAGGCTGGCTTCCACGCCCTGGTGCACGGTGGGGCTGGCGTTGAGTTCGTAGGGGGTGGTGGCGTTGGCATCCGGCAATACCGACAGCAACTCGTGGCGCACTTGGGCGTAGTACCAGGCCAGGCTCCACTGCCCCAGCGTGCTGTCACCGCGGCCGCCGATTTCCAGGGTGGTGGCGGTCTGGTTTTGCAGCTTGACCGGATCACGCTGGGCGCCTGTGGCGGGGCCGCTGCCTGCCGGGAACCGAATGTTGGAGCTATAGATCAGCGACCACGGGTGCGGTGCCTCGACCGAGCGACTGAGATTGCCGAACAGTTGCAGGTCAGGTGTCAGTTGATAGCGCAGGCCCACGCGCGGGGCATAGTCCCAGTCGTGCAGGCTGGTCTTGCCACCACTTTGCGGGTAGGTGACATCGCTTTCACGGCGGGTGTAGATGGCAGCGAGGCCGGTGGTCAGCCACAGGTCGTCGGCGATTTCCAGGTCATTGCCCACATGCAGGACGCTGTCCGAACCCTGGTAGGTGAAGTTGCGAATCAGCGTGCCCGGTGCATAACCGGCGGTGTTGCCGGTGGGGATGCGCACGAATTCGCTGGCACCCGAGTTGGGCAGGTGTCTGGTCACTCGCAGGCCCAGCGTGCTTTGGCTTTGCAGGCCCCATAGCGAGTCGCGACGCTTGTAGTCGAAGGTGCCGCTGACGTCCGTGTACGCCACCTTCAGGCGGTTGGGACCCTCACGCAAATCCATTGGGTAGTCGTGGTAGACAAGACCGGTCTGGATGCTCGAATCGTCATCGATGTACCAGGTGGTCTTGTTGCCGATAAAGGTGCTGCCCGGTTCGTCGCGGCGGTCGTCCCGCGCCACGTAGGCCGGGTTGGCCGTCCGTGGGTCGTGCTCGATGGAGTGCTTGGTCACGCGTCCCGCGAGGTCGTTGTCGGTCTGGCGGTGGCGCAGGTAGAAGCGTGTTTCCAGGTTGGGGTTGAAGCGATAACCGAAGTTGGCGATGACACCCTGGCTCTCACTGGCCGTATGGTCCTGGTAGCCGTCGGCGTTGGCGTCGGTCATGGCCACGTAGTAATCGAAGGCACCCAACACCTGGCCGGAGCTGACCTGGCGTTGACGATAACCGTGGCTGCCCGTCGCGTAGCGTACCTGCAACTTCGGCGCGTCGTAGCCGGTATGGCTGACGTAATCGATGGCCCCGCCCAAGGCCAGGGCGCCGCGGTCGAAACCGTTGGCGCCACGCAGCACTTCCACATGGTCGAGCCAGAGCGGCTCCAGCAGCTCATAGGGCGTGCCGCCAGGGCCGGTCAGCGGCAGACTGTCGAGCATGGTGTACAGCCCCGAGGCATGGGCGCCCGGTGCACGGTTGATACCCGATCCACGGATCGAGATCTTCACCCCTTCGTTGCCCGCCGACTGGGCGTAGATCCCCGGCTGGTAAGCCAGCACATCCTGATTGCTGGCCACGCGGCCCTGCAACGGGCGGCGCATGTCGACCACATTGGTGCCACCGGGCACCTGGGCCAGCCGCGCCCTGGCGTCCTCGATCCCCTGGTCTTCATCGCTCTGGTCCTCAGCCCCGATCAGCACTTGTCCCAGCTCCAGGCTCTGGGCCTCGGCCATGGCCGGACAAACAAGGGCCAGGCCCAGCAGCGCGGCGGGCAAGTATTCAGGCGAGGGCATGGGGGGAAACTCCAGACGTACAGGAACGGGCAAAGAACAGTGCGACGCAAGAAAGAACGAAGGGAGCACATGGCAATTTTGCTTTTTGCACGCCAAGGGTTGGGCGGCCGCGATTCAACGCTACAACGGTTTACTGCATTCCGACGATGAGGGGGATGCGGCATTCATCCGCCACAGGAACGACCGTCTCCAAATACGACGAAAGTCGTATGGAGGTCTGTTTCGGCACATGTTAGTAGACGTTTATCTTGAAAGCGCAATTGCTAATTTGTATCATTCGTTTTCAATCCAGCGAAGCAGGGAACGCAGCGCCCAAACAATAAAAAGGTCAAGGCAATGCTCAAAATGCTTCTCGTATACGGTCATCTGCTCGCTACGTGTATTGCCCTGGGGAGGGTGTTGCAGGCGGATCACAAGCTTTGGAGTTGGCGCAAGGAAATACTGGACCAGGCGCGGCTCGAGTACCTTGATGAAACCCGGAAGATCGTCAGCCTCGCACTGCTGGGCCTTTGGGCAAGCGGATTGTTGCTGGTGCTCCAGGGTTACCTCAATGAAGGCGACGCGTATCTGCTCAATCAGAAACTCTGGGCCAAGGTGACTGTCGTCGCGCTGCTTAGCCTGAACGGTGCATTGTTGCATCGAGTTGGTTTCCCGCTTCTGCAAAAGGCTCCATTCGTCGCACTGCGCACTGCAGGGCGCACGCGGCTTGCCTTGTTGGGTGCGCTTTCCATGAGCGGTTGGCTATTCGCCGCATTCCTGGGGGTGGCTCGAGCCTGGAATCACGTGTTGCCTTATCTGCATGTGATGGGCGTATTCGCGGCATTCTCGTCACTGGCTTGTTGCGTGGCACTTGCAGTCGCCGGTAGGGCGGGCAGTGTCGGTGCGCAAAAATCCTCGGTACCGGGGTAGCTATCAACTGACCGAGGGAAGCCCGCTCCCTGAAGTGGCGGGCTTCAGCGAATCCGGTGTCGCCTGAGCCGCTGTCACCTTTCGGTGATTACCCGTGGTAGAGGCCGCTCGAACACTCGTCCTTTTTTCATGACCCATAGGCGGTTTCCCGACAGTTCGATCGCTTTCACAAAGCCGTCGGTCGGCTTTCTCCTGCGCGGGTTGACCCGGAGCCAGAAAGGGCTAACTTAGATTGCGTGGGAAAAAATCCCACGCGAAAAATTCAAGAGAGATTGTAAGTTTACGGGTTACTCCCATGCCGCTCCCGGATCGCAGCGCGAATTGCGTTGGCACTGCTCGCGGTAAATCACCAGGAGAATGCACGATGAACACTTACCTGCTTTTCAAGAGAGGCCTACTGGCGCTGRCAATCGGTGGCGTCCTCTCGGCTTCCGTCGTTTTGGTTCCAGACTCCGTTTCCCATGAATCGAGTGCCTATGCCAAGGATGGTGGTGGCGGTGGCGGTGGCGGTGGCGGCGGTGGTGGTAGCGGTGGCGGCGGCGGTAGTGGCGGCGGACATGGCGGCAACAGTGGGAGCGGTGGCAGTGGAGGCCACGGCGGCAACAGTGGAAGCGGTGGCAGTGGTGGCCACGGCGGTAACAGTGGGAGCGGCGGAAACAGTGGTCACAGCGGCAGCGATCATGGGAACGGGAATTCAGGCCATGCCGGTTCTGGAGGCTCGAACTCCGGTCGCGGTGGTACCCATGCAGAAGCGGGTGACGACCACGGCGCCCACGTCGGCGGTGAGCCGGGTGACGACCACGGCGTCCACGTTGGCGGTGAGCCGGGTGACGACCACGGCGTCCACGTCGGCGGCGAGCCCGGAGACGACCACGGCGTCCACGTCGGCGGCGAGCCCGGAGACGACCGCGGCGTCCATGTCGGCRGCGAGCCGGGTGACGACAGCGGCAATCATGATGGTGGCGAACCCGGCGACGACAACAGCCGGATCTGAAGCGGCCTGATGACCTCATACAAGACCCTGAAGACCGGTTTTGTATGAGGCACGGCAAAAAAAAGCGCCTGTCTTCATGGGATTATTTCCCACGTAGCTATACTGGGGTTAACTGACCAGGAATGCGCTGAATGCAATCGTCTACCTTGCCCACCTCGCTCCTCAAAGCCTTGCGACATGTCATGCGGCCGCTGGTACGCCTGATGCTGCGCAAAGGAGTCACCTACCTGGTGTTTGCCGACCTGCTCAAGGAGGTTTTCGTCGAGGTGGCGGACCGAGAGTTCCGTCTGGGCGACAAGGCACCGACCGACAGCCGCATCAGCCTGCTCACCGGCGTGCACCGCAAGGATGTACGGCGCTTGCGCAACACCAGCGACCCCGCTTCTTCCACGCTTCCGGAAAACATCACTTTCGGTGCGCAACTGGTCAACGCCTGGGCCAGGGCGCCGTTCTGCAACGACGCCGGCCAGCCACTGCCATTGCCTCGATTGGCCAGTGCCGGCGGCGACCGCTCCTTTGACGCCCTGGTGGCGAAGGTCAGCACGGATATCCGGGCGCGAGTGGTGCTGGACGAGTGGCTGCGCCTGGGCGTCGTGCGCCTTGACGAACAAGATCTCGTGCACCTCGAAGCCCAGGCCTTCGTGCCGCAAAAGGGCTTCGATGAGAAAACCGCTTACCTGGGGCACAACCTGCACGATCATGCCAGCGCCGCGGTACACAACC
This sequence comes from Pseudomonas sp. P5_A2_2, assembly GCF_054177685.1. Classification (NCBI taxonomy): domain Bacteria; kingdom Pseudomonadati; phylum Pseudomonadota; class Gammaproteobacteria; order Pseudomonadales; family Pseudomonadaceae; genus Pseudomonas; species Pseudomonas sp. P5_A2_2. The sequence goes on along the minus strand of NZ_JBGCUL010000079.1, from coordinate 4,909 downwards.
TGAGCGGCGAAGGTCCGGCCTTTTTTGAACGCAGCGTCCACTATGACGCGCTGACCCCAGCGAGCGTCGAGGCGTTGCGCGAGGCCGTTGCCAGCGAGGGGATGCAGGCCCTGTTGAGTTTCAACCGACTCGCCGCCGATCTGGAATTCCGCGACCTGCCCAGTCTTGAGTCGCGTCAGCGCATCACGGTCGGCCTGTACTTCTACACTGAAGTTTCAGATCCCAATTCATCAACGGCCCCTAAGCCATGACCGTCAACTTGCGCCTGATTCGTGCAATCGCCCTTGCTCTGGGCCTCGGGCTTCCGATTGTGTTGCAGGCCGCCCCGACCTGTGTCAGCCAGAATGACGCGGGCACAAGTGAAGTTCCGGTCATCCAGGCTCCGGGTGGCACCGGCGGTACGGGTGTGGCGCCTGGTGGCATGGGCGGTACCGGCATCAGCACCGACAACGGCGGGGTGGGTGGTACAGGCGCACCGCTGAAAAAGCGCCCTGGCGGGATTGGCGGCACCGGTGCCGTTGCAGGCGGCGTGGGTGGCACGGGCATTGGCAGTGAAAGCGACAACGGCGGGATCGGTGGCACCGGCATTGTCGGCACTATCACCGGGTTTGCCTCGATCTGCGTCAATGGCGTGGAAGTGCACTTCAGCAATAACGTTCCTGTCAACGAGAACGGCATTGCCACCACCAGTACCCAGCTGGCAGTCGGCCAAGTGGTTGCCGTGGAAGCGTTCAATTCCAAGCGAGGTCTGGAGGCCGGGCGCATTTCTATCCTGCACGTCTACGAAGGCCCTTTGACGGCCCTGCCGAGAGATTCCATGCCCATGCGTGTCATGGGGCAGCCGGTACGCCTGGCCGGCGGTGCTCAAGTCGCTGCTGGTCTGCGCCCGGGCGATCCGGTACGGGTCAGCGGGCTGCGCGATGCTCGTGGCGAAGTGGTGGCCAGCCGCATCGACCGGGCACCCGGCCTCAAGGAGGCCAGTGCCATCGGACCGGTGGATCGCAGCGGCTATCTCCACGGGCTCAAACTCGGCAATAACCCAAGCCCGGCGCAGGAAGTGCTGGTACGCGGCCAGTGGTCCGGCCGCGAACTGGACGTGACCCAAAGCCGTCCCGACCCGAGCCTGCCCTTCATTGGCCGGGTACACCATGCGGTGATCGAGGGCCTGGTACAAGGCCGACAGGACCGCCATTTGGTGGTGGGTGGTTTTAATGTGACGCTGGCGCGCGACACCGTGTTTGTTGGTGTGCAGCCTTCAGAACTGGCGCTGGATCGACGCGTGCGGGTCATCGGCGTGTTCAGCGGCGCGCGGGATGTGCAGGCAACGCGTATCGAATTGTCTCGCGAGCGCTCCGATTCGCCAGCCAGCAACCAACACGGACGACTCCGAACCCGCGAGCAAGGCACGGACGACTCAAGTGGCTCGAGCAACTCGAGCGGCTCCGATAGTTCCGGCAACTCCGGCAACTCCGGCAACTCCGGCAGTGACAGGAGTGGCGGCTCCGAGAGCGAAGGCAGTGTCATCGACGATACTCGCCACGGGGGCAATGACAGTCGTGGCAGCGGCGACAGGACGGAAAGCGTGGACAGGTCCGGCAAGTCAGAGCGTGTCGAGAAGGTCGAGCGACCCGACAAAGTGGATAAAGTCGAAAAGGTCGAGCGTCCGGATAAAGTCGAGAAAGTTGAACGTCCAGAAAAAGTCGAGAAGGTAGAGAAAGTCGAAAGGGTCGAGAAAATCGAGAAGGTTGAGCCGGTTGAAAAAATCGATCACTCTGGCAGGCCGGGTTAAACAGTGCAGTCATGATGCACTTTCGTCATAAGTAACTAGGCTAGGTAAGTCACGCAACAAAGCATGCGTGTGAACTTCGATGACGGAACACACGAGGTGAACATGGACCCCAAGCGCATCCTGCTTGTTGGTTTGCTCGCCAGCCTGGCCTTGCCAGCCTTGGCCGATACCTTCACGACCTCAATCGGAACCGACTACTCTCGGGGCGACTATGGCACCGGTACTACTTCCGAAACCTGGTACGTCCCACTGGTGGGCAAATACGAAACCGGTCCCATGACCTACAAGCTCACTGTGCCCTGGCTGCGCATCACCAATCCTTCGGTCGGCCCTGACGGCGAGCCGTTGCCCGGCGGCTGCGGCAAAGTGGTAAGCGGTTTGGGCGATACCGTCGCCGGTGCCGACTATGCCGTGCTTGACGGCAGCGTTGACGGGTTGTTCGTGGACCTGATCGGCAAGGTCAAGTTGCCTACAGCCGACGAAGACAAGTGCCTGGGCACAGGCAAAACCGACTATTCCGCCCAGGTCGACGTCGCCAAGGCCTTCGGCCCTGTGACCGGGTTCGCCACTCTGGGCTGGAAAAAATTCGGCGACCCGTCGGGCTCCGACTTCGACGACCCGATATTCGCCGGCCTGGGCTTCGCCATACCCGTGTTCGCACGTACCTCGGCGGGCGCGTCCTACGACTGGCGGCAGAAGGTCGTTTCCACGGGCGACCAAATCAAGGAGCTCACCCTGTTCCTCACGCACAAGCTCAATCAGAACTGGAAGTTCCAGTTGTATGCCGTCAAGGGGTTTTCCGACGCGAGCCCGGATGGCGAGGCTGGACTGGTGTTCAGCCACACCTACTGATACCCGCCTGTTTCCCTGCACTGATGCGTTTCACCGCTTTGACCCAGGTTGGGTCCAGGCGCGACGGTGCGTGTCGAAAAGCCAGTCAGGCCAGCCAAGCTCAGGTCCTGATGTTCGGTCGTTGACACTCAGGCTGACAGCACTAATCTAATAGGTGTGGGAATATTTCCCACGCAACGATGCCGGCTGGCTCTGAGGGATCGTGCGAATACCGCAGTTGCTCGTGATTGCTGCAGATTTATGGCCGTGCCGGTTGGCTGGCCGCTCCAGTGGGCGGCCGGGAACTCACTGGACATTGCGTTCGATACGGAGATGACGGCGCAACTCCAAGCGGAGGTGCATCATGGTACTCAAGAAGTGTTTGTTGGCTCTGGCAATTGGCGGGGTCCTGTCGGCATCGACTGTCCTGGTGCCTGATTACATCAGTAGTTTCTCCACCGTGCATGCCAAAGATGGCGGTAGCGGTGGAGGTGGAGGTGGAGGCGGCCACGGTGGTGGCGGCAGCGGAGGCAGCGGCGGAGGCGGCGGTGGTCACGGTGGTGGCGGCAACGGTGGCGGTGGCGGCGGCTCTGGTGGCTCCGGCGGAGGTGGTGGTCACGGTGGCGGCGGTGGTTCCGGCAGTGGAGGCTCCGGAGGCGGTGGCCACGGTGGTGACGGCGGAGGCGGTAGCGGTGGTAGCGGCCATGGAGATGGCGGCGGTCATGGTGCTGCTGGCCATGGCGGCCCGGGCCGCGGCGACGCTGATCATGGCGGAATGGCCGGGAATAGAGGCCCGGGCAATGCGCGTGACAACGACGATGACCATGGTGGAATGGCCGGGAATAGAGGCCCGGGCAAAGCGCGTGACAACGACGATGACCATGGTGGCATGGTCGGGAACAGAGGCCCTGGCAAAGCGCATGCCAACGACGATGACGACGATGCGGATAACGCCGCAGATGCAGCCAGGGAAGCCGCAGAAGACGCCAATGACGCAGCCAGGGAAGCGGCAGAAGAACCCGGTGAAGCAGCCAGGGAAGCCGCAGAAGACGCCAATGACGCTGCCAGGGAAGCCGCAGAAGACGCCGCAGATGCAGCCAGGGAAGCTGCAGAAGATAGGGGCGCTGCCAGGATCGACGCAGATGTAGCCAGGGATGCTGCCAGAGCCGAGGCGGATGCGGCCCGAGACGCTGCGAGAGCTGAGGCTGATGCAGCCCGAGACGCTGCCAGAGCCGCTGGCGTACCGAAAGCAGATGCAGATGCAGCCCGGGACGCCGCCAAGGCAAAAGCAGATGCAGCCAGAGATGCTGCCAGGGCTGCCGCAGATGCGGCCAGGAACGCTGCCAAAGTAGAGGCGAGGGAGGCCAGAGAGGATATGGCCGACGCCCCTGATGCCCCGGATGTCGATGTGGCTGAGGTACAGAACTAAGCCCGCACGTTCGGCAATGAACATGGCAGGCATACCCGAAGAAAACGTCCCGGGAGCTTGAGGGACGTATCGACTATGAGTCGCAAACCCTGAATAGTCGCGGGGTTTGCGACTTCTTTTTGAAATCTGCCGCACGGTCCGAAATACCGACGAGGATGTCGGCAGAGGGGGGGGGCTGAGCAGGACGGGTGTGGCGCTGTCATTGAATGTGGTGGCCTGGAACCGTGCCATCGCTGGGAGTGGGCGATGGGTGGCGTCCACGAAATAAGGGGTGCTTCAGTGACGACGTGGTCCGGGCTCTCTGCTGCCCCAATGCTTTATATAGGCGCTGGGGGTTTTCATGGTGGCAACCCGGGTGCCTTGGTAAGGAAGAAGWATTTTCAGGCGGGGGGGTTGACCACGTATTTTAATACTGTACTATTCGCCTCCCGCTAACGAGCAGCTTGATGTTGTTCTTGGCTTAAGTAGTTGATTTTRTTGAAAAATCAGAARCTTTTAAGGTTGCAARTTGAAAAGATGCGCTGTAAGATGCGCACCTCGGTTGAGACGAAAGATCTTRACCAACCGCTCTTTAACAACTGAATCAAGCAATTCGTGTGGGTGCTTGTGGGGTCAGRCTGCTAGTCAACAGATTATCAGCATCACAAGTTACTCCGCGAGAAATCAAAGATGTAACCAACGATTGCTGAGCCAAGTTTAGGGTTTTCTCAAAACCCAAAGATGTTTGAACTGAAGAGTTTGATCATGGCTCAGATTGAACGCTGGCGGCAGGCCTAACACATGCAAGTCGAGCGGATGACAGGAGCTTGCTCCTGAATTCAGCGGCGGACGGGTGAGTAATGCCTAGGAATCTGCCTGGT